>JAYQBI010000001.1:0-45006 GCA_038137235.1 Opitutales bacterium
TTACCAACCTGGTCCCGGAATTCATCATAAATGTGCTCTTTCTCGAATTGCCGTAATCTTTGCTTGATCGCCTGCTCTGCAGTTTTTGCAGCGATTCTACCCAAATAAGCAGGGTCCATTTCCCTTTCGACAACATCACCGATCACAGGACTCTCGGCATAAAGCCTAGCCTTATCAATGTGGATTTCCCGGGCAGTGTCCGCAACCGATTCCACAACCGTGAGTAAGGTCCAAGCCTGAAGAGACCCTGACTTAGGGTTAATTTCAACTCTTACCTCACTGGGCAGAGAGTTCGCACCTCCCCTTTCTGCCGCCGCTTTGATGGCGTTTTCGATCGTGGTAATCATATCTGGACGACTGATACCCTTTTCTTTTTCCATGTATTCTAGGACTGCGAGTATTTCGCTGCTCATTGGAAGGAATATTTAATAAGGTTAAAGTTGAAGAAAAAAAAAGACGAGCAAGATGCCCGTCCTCCTGGTGGACTAGACTGTTAATTTGAAGGGTTTACTATAATCTTCTCTAATCCCTTGTCAACTTATACATATTACAGACAGGTAAGTTGATTTTTACTCATTGCACGGACTGGCAGTTGCATTATGATCAAGCATTTTTTATGAATACCATACGCTTCACCAATCTGCCCGGAGACGGTATCGGGCCGGAAGTAATGTCAATCGCCCTGCAAGTCTTAGAAAAGACAGGTGAAAAATTCGGTTTTAAGTGTGAAACCACGATGCACGATGTAGGCGGCATTGGAATTGATAATCATGGAAGTGCGCTTCCTCAATCCACACTCGCTGCCTGTCAGTCAGCAGATGCCATACTCTTCGGCTCCGTAGGCGGCCCAAAATGGGAAAACCTTCCACCCAAAGAACAACCCGAAAGAGCAGCCCTTCTTCCCCTTCGCAAAGAGTTTGAATTGTTTGCCAATCTACGCCCTGGAAATCTTTTTCCAGAATTGGCAGATCTATCTCCTCTTCGTTCTGATGTAGCTCGTGCTGGGATTGATGTACTTTGTGTTCGCGAACTCACTGGAGGGATCTATTTCGGGCAACCAAAATCAACCCGAGACTTGCCGGACGGCCAGGTAGAGGCCATCGATACGATGATTTACCGAACCGGTGAAATTGAGCGTATCACTGAAGTCGCAGTAAAGGCTGCATCCCTGCGAAATAAAAAACTCTGCTCCGTGGACAAAGCCAATGTTCTTGAAACTTCAGTCCTATGGAGAAAAACTGTTGTTGAATGTGTTTCAAAGCTCGATCCTTCCATCGAATTATCGCACATGTATGTTGATAATGCAGCCATGCAGCTTGTTCGAGACCCCAACCAGTTCGATGTCATTTTAACCGAGAACATGTTTGGCGACATTCTGTCGGATGAACTTGCAGTTATTTGTGGATCACTCGGCATGCTTGCATCCGCAAGCCTGGGCACGGCCAATAACTCGACTGGTCACCCATACGGTCTTTATGAACCCGCCGGAGGTACAGCACCAGACATTGCCGGGAAAGGCGTTGCTAATCCCTGTGCACAGATTCTAAGTGCTGCCCTCATGCTCAGATACAGCTTTGGAATGGAAAAGGCTGCCCGTGCAATTGAAGAAGCGGTGAAAGAAACCATTCGTTCTGGTTTGCGTACTGGTGATATTGCTCAGGGTGGATCTTCCGTGGGAACCGTGGAGATGGGCAACGCTATTCTCTCCCGTATCATCTGATCTATCAAATTTCCAGGGATGAACGCTCAGCAAATCCGAAAATCCTTCCTCGACTTTTTTGCCTCTAAAAATCACGAACTAGTCGCATCGGCTTCCTTGCTTCCCCAATCTCCCAATCTCATGTTCACCAATGCGGGCATGAATCAGTTCGTACCCTACTTTCTTGGCGATCAAAAATCACCTTTTGCCCGAGCTGCAGACAGTCAAAAGTGTATCCGTGCCGGAGGTAAGCACAACGACCTGGAAGATGTGGGAATTGATACATACCACCACACATTTTTTGAGATGCTTGGAAACTGGTCCTTTGGTGATTATTTCAAAAAAGACGCGATCGAATGGGCCTGGGAACTTCTTGTCGATGTATGGAAATTCCCCTGCGAACGGCTTTATGCTACTGTTTACATGCCCGGCAAAGATGAGCCTGCAGACTTCGATCAGGAAGCGTTTGATCTATGGTCTGCAATTTTTGAAAAAGCTGGTTTAAACCCCTCTTTACATGTGGTCACCGGAGGCAAGAAAGATAATTTTTGGATGATGGGCGAGACCGGTCCATGCGGTCCATGCTCTGAACTTCATCTCGACCTGACTCCCGATGGAAACAGCATGGGAAAACTGGTTAATGCGGACTCTCACCTCTGTATCGAAATCTGGAATCTTGTATTCATCCAGTTTAATGCCGACAAGGAAGGTAATTTTTCTCCTCTGTCCGCCAAGCACGTGGATACCGGAATGGGCTTTGAGCGTGTTGCTGCAGTCATGCAGGCAACCAAGCAATTTACTGATTTTTCCAAACCCGCGTCCAACTACGACACAGATGTATTTTTGCCTCTATTTGATAAACTCGCCGAATTGTCAGGGAAAACTTATCAGTCTACTCTTCCTGTAGACGGAAAGCCAGCAAACCAACAGGAAGAGATAGATATTGCATTTCGGGTTATCGCAGATCATCTGCGTGCACTATCTTTTTCCATCGCAGATGGAATCTTGCCAGGTAACAGCGATCGGAATTATGTGTTACGCAGAATTCTACGCAGGGCAATTCGCTACGGAAGAACACTTGGATTCTCTCAGCCCTTTTTCTATAAATTGGCACCGGTGTTGGTCAATCAAATGGGGGATTTCTTCCCCGAACTCAAAAACCGGGAAGAACTGATTGTAAAAACCCTCAGGTCAGAGGAGGAATCCTTTAACAAAACCCTGGATCGGGGAATTGATTTGTTTACCAGCGAAACAGAGAAAAAAACTGAAGGTGATTCTTTATCGGGTAAATTCGCCTTCAAATTATATGATACCTACGGATTTCCGCTCGATCTAACAGAATTAATGGCGAGAGAACGGGGATTAATTGTTGATCATTCTGAATTTGAGGAGGAAATGAATGCCCAAAAGCAACGGGCCCGAGAAGCACACAAATCTACAGATATTTTAGTTAGTGAGGATTCTGATTCTGACGAGGCCACATTTTTTTGCGGATATGAACTTTCCAACCTTTCCGAATTCGAGGCAATTTGTACCGATTTGATTGATCAGGATGAGGATTGTTTTCTCGTTTTTGAACAAACTCCATTTTATGCGGAAATGGGCGGACAAGTTGCCGACATAGGCACTGTTCAATTTGAAGGGAAATCCCTGAAGGTAGAAAATGTGATTAAGGATAAAAGTGGCCGGTTTCTTCATCAGGTTAAAAGCATACCTGATTCTAAAAAAATGGTTGGACAAAAACTCACGATCAATGTGGATTTTGAAAGAAGACTGGCGATCCAGCGTCATCATACCGCCACTCATGTCCTCCACTGGTCTTTAAGGCAAGTGCTCGGGGACCATGTTCGGCAGGCTGGTTCCTTGGTTGAAAGCGACCGTTTGCGTTTTGATTTTTCTCATTTCGAAGCAGTTTCTCATGATCAACTTCAAGCCATCGAAAAATTATCAAATGAGAAATTGCTAGTTAATGACCAGGTCAAAACCTATGAGATTCCATTTTCAGAAAAGCCAGAAGGCGTGATTGCTTTTTTCGGTGACAAATATGGCGATCTTGTGCGGGTTGTAGATATCGGGGGCTGGAGTCAGGAACTTTGTGGAGGTACTCATACTGGATCAGCGGGAGAGATTGGTTCGATCAGGATAATTTCTGAGTCCGCGATATCAGCGGGCGTCAGACGGATCGAAGCTGTGGCTGGGTTTTCTGCCTATACTTGGGCAAATGAACGGGTAAATCATTACAACCGGCTCCTTCAACAGTTCTCTTGTAAACCAGATGAGCTATCCGAAAAAATCGACCAATTTCAGAGAAAAACCAAAGAACTGGAAAAAAAAGTACGTGCATTTGAGCAAAAAGGTCAGGCTGGATTAGCAGAAGATTTGCTGAAAAATGCCAAAGAAAAAAATGGGATTAATCTAATTATTGGACAGGTCCAAAACTTACCACCCAATGATTTGCGTTCCCTCGCCGCCCAAGTAAATAAGCGATGTAATCCATCTGTCGTTTTACTTGCTTCAGAAAAAGACGATAAATGCTCGATGGTCTGCATTTGTTCACCCCAAGCGGTAGAAGCGGGACATCTTGCTGGATCATACCTGAGCGAACTTGCTTCGAAACTTGAGGGTAAAGGAGGTGGCAAGCCCGACTTTGCCATGGGTGGAGCTTCCGCGGATAAAGGACTTGCTCAAGCCCTGGCGTCACATTCCATTAACTCCTAATTTTTAAGGGGTGAGGCTTCGTATCTTGCTCCCTCCCACCCTCGCTGGCTGCGTTCAGCGAAACGCAATACCGGCAAAAGTTGAATTGGAAAAAAGCAGTGGTGAGCGCTTACCACCGGAAAAATGTAAAATGGAAGACTTGTCAGACTTGCCTGATTCCGAACGGTCTGCCCTTTTTGCTCTCTCCCAATGGTGTGGTGGAAAGCTCTCTTCTTTTTTACAGCTTGATCTCTTACAAACCGCCGAACTTATTAAGCTGCTGGATCAGAGTGATTGCTTTTTTCCTGCAAACTCTCCGGATAGCCCAATTCAGTGGGAAGGCACACAGCTTGCTGGAGTAAGTAAATACCTACCGGATAAACCGCAGAAGCAAAGCCCCCGAAAAGTACGAGAAATTAAGGAGGAAGAGAACTCCACGGAGGCAGAGTATTCAACGAAGAAAGAGGTTGTTTATAACGGCCCACCCATTGAAGTCGAGGGCTCAACTGAATATTTGCGGATCATTCTGCCCGGCGCCGAACACCCTGCTTACTCAGAGGTACTCAGGTTACTCAGGGAATCAAATTTTATAAGAGATCGTTCTCACCGCCATTGGTGGTGGCTAAGGGATGCTTCCAAGGTGCTCGACTTTCTCGCCACTCACCAGGAAGAACTCAAACTTGATTACGAAGCAGTGTTTACCGAGAATTTTCGTAAGCACACCGCTTTTATTAAACCTGCTCTTTTACACATAAGTGCAAAAGAAAATCTAGAAGACGATCAAATCAATGTAAGAATCGAAGCTGGAGATACCCCCATAGAATTGATTGAACAGGCTCTTGCTACTGGCAGAAATCACTTTAAGCACGGTAAAACCACCTATTTACTGACCCGAGAATTAAGAGCAAAAACCGCCCATATTCAAAGACAGGCATCCGGGCAGGCAGATGCTCCCCTACTTGCTCAGTCCACCCACTCCATTTCACGCTTTGAATCGACCACGATGGAGGAATTTTTCATTGAAGCAGACCCCCGCTTTCGTTCCCCATCCAATTGGAAAAAACGCGGACTTGCCCTGCGTGATCTATCCACGCTCAATCCCCCAAAGCCAATGGATGGATTGGAAGCTGTTCTTCGCCCCTATCAATTGCTGGGCACAGCCTGGATGCTTCATTTATTTGATCATGGACTGGGAGGAATTCTCGCCGATGAAATGGGTCTTGGTAAAACCCTCCAGACCCTCGCACTTCTCTCCTGTCTCCGGCAACGGAGCGGAACCGCCAAAACCTCGTTGGTTGTTTGCCCCGCTTCCTTGGTGGAAAACTGGAAGCGGGAAACTGAACGGTTCTGTCCCTCTTTTTCTGTTTATTCCCACCATGGACCCAACCGCTCAACCACACCTGCTTATTTGGGAAAGTTTGATTTGGTCATCACCTCCTATGGGACTCTGACCCGGGATTTGGATATGTTTACTGACTTTCCCTTTCTTTGTGTGATTGGAGACGAAGCCCAGCACCTCAAAAATAGACGAACCCAAAACGCCAAGTCCACATCCTCACTATCTTCTGAGGGTAGAATGCTCCTCACCGGTACTCCCATCGAAAACAGTGTCTCCGACCTTCTTTCCCTGCTTGAATTTCTCCTCCCCGGAGCACATCCCAAGCTCCCAGATGGGTCCCGCGGAGAAGAACGGCTCTGGCATGAACAACGAATTCTCAAACAAGCGGCTCCCTATATTCTTCGCCGTTCCAAGCAAGCAGTCGCACCTGAACTCCCAGAAAAGATTGAGCAAGTTCTTTATCTCAATCTAACCCCAGATCAAAAAGAATGCTATGAAAAGGTCAGGCAATCTGCAGAAAGTGAATTAGATAAGATGATGGATGCGGGGGCCAATGATGGAGCGATTAGAATGAAAACACTAACCCAGCTCCTTAGGTTGCGCCAAACATGCTGCGATCCCCGATTGATTGATCCTGATTTTGAAAGCAATCGATCATGTAAGATGAACGCTTTTCGTGAACTCTTGTACAATTCACTGGAAGGTGGCCATCGCATGCTGGTTTTTTCCCAATTTGTCAAAGTACTCAAATTACTAAGGGATGAGCTGGAAGCTGCCTCTTTACCGTTTTGCTATTTAGATGGCTCATCCTCTGACCGAATGAAGCAAGTCGATCGTTTTCAGGAAGATGAAAATATTCCGGTCTTTCTAATTTCGTTAAAAGCAGGAGGTACCGGGTTAAACCTTACTGGTGCAGATGTAGTCGTACATTTTGACCCATGGTGGAATCCAGCAGCTGAGGCACAGGCAACTGACCGTGCCCATCGTATAGGTCAGAAAAAACAGGTAACGGTATATAAATTGATTACTTCCGGCACAGTTGAGGAAAAAGTGCTCGATCTTCAGCGGGAAAAAAGAAAGTTACTGGAGCAGGTTTTTGAAGAATCTGAAGTTGCTAATTTATCGCTATCCGTTGATGACCTTCGGCAATTGATTTAATCGATACTTGAGCTTGCCTAGCCCTATTTCGTTTTCATTGACAATTTTTGTCATGCGGTAAAAAACATTGTTCGTGAAGTCATCCTTTTTTGTCCTTTCCATTTTCCTGTTTTGTTCTTCCTTTTGTTGGAGCAAAACCAGACTAGGGAATTACTATGTGGGCTTTGGGGTTGGAAGGTTTGATCATCCAAGCCAACGGGTGGATGTAAATGGAACGAGACAGTTCAAGGAAATGGATGGGGTAATTTTCGATGTGGATCTCAATCTTCCTCTTTCTCATGCGTTCGATTTCAACCTGAATTTTGCCAGGAGTGATTTTTCGGACGATAATTTTTCAATGCACCACAACCAACTAGATGGTGCCCTTTTTTACAGCATGCACTTCCTTGAGAGAAAGACTGGTTTCTTACTGCCATATGTTGGTCTGGGCTTACAATACTCTGAGACAAAGGATGATAAAGCTCGGTACGCAGGAAAACTTCACACTGGTGCTGAATTTTATTTAAGTGAATCTCTTACTTTCACCCCGCGCATCAGCTATGTTAACTCATTTATGGATTTGAATAAGAATCACTTCGAGGTCGATCTATCCCTAACCTGGCTGGCGATGAAAAGGCACGCCCTTGCCCTGCGTTTTTCAAAAAATGTGGAAGTCCAATCCTCCACTATCGGATTACAATACTTACATTCGTGGCTCTAACCACAATTCACAAAGAATTACCAAAATTTCTTTGCTTGAATAATAATTTACAAAGTGATTTGCACCCCTCTTCGTAGATAGGTGGGAACATCCAAGTCCTCCCCCTCATACATATTTCGGTTGGGGAGATCATCAAAAATACCTCGCTGGTTTTTATCTTCCATAAATGAGAAGGTATTCTGTTCCAGAGGCTCAGATTTTTTCTTGTTCCTGTTATTTGTGGATGTGACCTTCTTTGTATCATTTTTTTTCAGGGAAAGCCGAGATGGATGTGCCTGTTTCTGAACTGTCGTTACCTCAAAAACTTCCTGGGAGGGAGACACATCCGCAATTTTTCGATCGGAGCCTAAATCAGCAGCACCAAGCACAGTTATGCGAACCTCATCACCCATATTTTCATCAACATGTGCGCCAAAGACTACCTGGTCTCCTGCTTTGAATGCTTCGCGAATTTCCTGGGAAGCAGATTGAAGGGCAGACATCCCAAGGCTTGGCCCACCGTTAATAAAGATGAGGAGAATATCAGCCGCTTTTGAAACTTCAGGTAAATGTAACATCGGACAAACCAGCAGCTCTCTCATTGCTTCCCGTAAACCATCCTTTCCAGCCCCCTTACCATATCCAAAAAGTGTCCGGCCCGCACGACCACCAAATGCTTTTCGCAAGTGAGCAAAATCTACATCAATCATACCTTTTCGGAAGATAAGGTTGCAAATTGCAGAAATCCCGCGGCTTACATTTCTGCCCGCTTCGGCAAAGCACTCCAGTGCGGTTGCATCAGGCCCCCCCAACTGTAACAGCGAATCGTTTGGTAAAGGCACAACGGCATTGGCGTGTTTGCGTAAATCCTCAAGGCAATTCTCTGCCTGTGCATGCCTAGATTTTTCCCAACTAAATGGCATCGGCACAAATGCAAAAACCAGGGCACCATGATCCCTGGCTAATCTGGCAACCACAGGTGATACTCCCCCACCTGTTCCACCGCCCAAGCCCGCGAGGAGAAAGACCAGATCAACCCCGTCAAGTTTTTCGCGCAATTTATCTTTTTCCTCTTCAATTGCACGGCGGGCAAGGTTTATATCCCCACCCGTACCCATACCTCTTGTATGACGTCTGCCAAATGATAACTTTTCTGCAGCCAAGGAGTCAGAAAGTGCTCTAACATCTACATCAACGACTAGGCTTTGCACATAATCAAAGTTATCAAACCGTAATCCATCCACCAGCGAAATCCCCGCTCCGCCTACTCCAATAATCATAGCCCGCAAACCGGGAGCATCCTGTGAATTTGAATTGATCGATGGTTCTAGGAAGTTTTCTTGAATCATATCATGAGGGGCTTATTTGTTTTGTCTACGCTTTCAAAAATTCATTTTAACTAGATTCCAAGCAACCCGCCGATTTTACTGAAGATTCCGGGCTTCTCATTATTCTTTGGCTGACCGGGCAATCGATGATCTTCCAATCCATAGTGTAATAGACCAAGCACTGTAGCGTTTTCCGGTTGGGCAAGATCTTTCCCAATCCCGGATGGAAAAATTCCTTTTCTAGCAGGAACTCCCAAAATAGTGTGAGCCACTTGCTCAATACCAGGAAGTCGGGATCCACCTCCGGTAAGAATTACTCCTGCACCCAAATCATCCGGGTTTAATAAATCTCCCAATTCTTTGGCAATAATTTCAAATAATTCAACCACCCGGACATGCACAATACTTGTAATCGCTTTTCTGGAAACAGCACGGTCACCAATAGTCTTTTCATTAGTCATCCATACTTTTTCATCTTCAGATAATGGATCTGGCTGGGCTAATCCATATGCCAATTTTAATTTTTCCGCATAAGGTTCAAATACTCGTAATCCCATGGCAAGGTCTCCTGTAATATGATCTCCTCCAACCGGAATTACCCCTGTATAGACTACATGCCCGCTCCGATAAATCGCCAGGTCAGTAACCCCGGCCCCTAAATCAATGACTAAAACACCAGCTCTTTTCAAGTCAGGCCCTGCCACGAGAGTGGATGACGCAATGGATGACAAAATCAAATCGTCGACCTCCATTCCATAATTGTTGGCAACATCAAGATTCGCACGGATGGCAGAGTCATTACCCTCGATTGCCCAGTAAACAATCTCAACTTTCTTTCCGATCATACCAACCGGATCATCAACTGGCCGACCATCAAGAAGAATAGGCATTCTTACATAGTGAACATAAGATCTACCCTCCCCCGGTTGCCTTCTTTTCGCTTCATCAGCAGCTCTTTGTAAATCTGAAGCGGAAACCCTCAAATCAGAGGATGAAACATTTGCACTGGCCCGTAGGACAGATGCACTAAGGTGAGCACCTGTTTGGGCAAGATAAATTGAATCGACCGTGGTACCAGACATCTTTTCAGCTTCAGCCAATGCAGTGTGGACGGATGTTGCCACCTTCTGAAAGTCCACAATTTCCCCTTTTCTCATTCCTTCATTTGGCCTTGTTGCCATGCCAACAATGCTGAGAGACTTCCCCTCTGCTACTTCACCAACAACTGCCTTTGCCTTGGATGTTCCGATTTCAACTGCTCCGATGATCTTGCTCATTTTTGATTCAATTGTTGGTGGTGGTAAGGAAGCGATTCCAGTGTAGTTCAAATTTTCGCAAATACGGATCGATCATGGGATAAATCAATCGATCGTATTTTCTTGGATTTTCTAAATTTTGGTTCCATCAGCAGGTATCGTAGTCTTTTCATCTGATTGGCATAAGAGTTTGGCGAAAACCTAATTTTCCCAATTCTGCCAGATTGAACCAGTACATGAGCACCCGCATCCATATCATTAGGCCGCTCATACGAAACAACCCTCCAATCCCTGTACAAATCTGGATACTCACGCCGGGCAAGTTCGAGAAGGGGGGATACTCGGAGCATGCCCACGAGGGGTTCATACCCTGAATTATCGGGACTTTTCTTCAATTGATTCGGTGAAATTCTTAAGGATGGTAGCATCGCCAGCCTTGATGAAGAATAACCACTACCTTGATAAAGCATTCCATCCCGTCCTACCAGTAAGTCCTGGTAGCCTTTAACTTTATCCCTTAATCGAAGGACGAGCATTGGCTGGGGTTCCTGTATAGATATGCTTAAAGTTGATGGAAAAATCCTGCTTATCTTTGCCGATGTTATTTGTGGTTCCTTCAGTAAATCATCATGGAGCTCAGCAATATCCAATTCCATGAGAGTGCGCTTTCTCATCGGACCGAACCAGTTTTTGAACCATTCAGAATTCAGCACACCATTACTGGTAAATACGATGTTTGTTACGGGGGACGCAACTCCCCTAAATTGAATGATTCCGGAGTTATAATTTAAATTTTTCTCGGAAACAAAAGCAATTAATCCAACCAATCCGAGAACAATCAGTAGTGAAAATATTTTCAATCCCTGGTTCCAGTGCTTCCGGATGACCGACCTGCTGGCCGACCTTCTTGATTTTTTTTGGACAAGATCCTTCCAGCTGGAAGGAAGGGATAAATCGGGTGACTTTTTCTTAGGCATGAATTAAGCGGCGTGACGGTTGTAGTTTGGATTACGATCAAAAAATCGCTTAATGGCTGGCTCGACTAACCGCCGGCATAATTTGTCAAAATCATATCCGGAACATGATGCACTCTTGGGCAGAAGGCTTGTGGCGGTCATACCGGGAAGAGTATTAATTTCAAGAAAATGAGGATGTCCGTCCTCACAGATCATAAAATCTATACGGGCAAAGTCCCGGCACCGGCATGCCCGGTATGCACTTCTCGCAAACTCCTTTAATTCCCTTTCGACTTCATCGTCAATAACTGCAGGGAAACGGTATTCCGTGGAACCTGCTTCGTACTTTCTTTTATAGTCATAAACTCCTCCAACGGGAATTACTTCAACGATTCCCATCGCATGATTATCGAGCATTCCGATCGTTACCTCCCGCCCAATCACCCGTTTTTCGAGCATCCATTCCCCGGGCTCAATTTCTGACAGCGTTTTCTTTAAATCTTCAAATCCACAAATAATACGCAAGGATACGCTACTTCCCTGATTGACCGGCTTTAAAACAGTCTCTCTTCCGAGTAGATCAATTATTTTACTTGGGTCACATTCCTTTGGGTCAGAAAAGGTTATGCTGGGAGATACTCGGACACCCACTTTTTCCACAGTTTCCTTGGCCAAAGCCTTATCCATACATAATTGACTGGAAACTTTATCACTACCCGCATATTCAATACCGCTATCCTCCAAAAGTGCTTGCAATCTACCATCCTCACCAAAGGTTCCATGAATTACAGGAAATACAATTTCACTCGTGGACTTTAATCCCTCTGGCAATCGGTCATCTGACAAATCGATCAGCCTCGTTGAAAAAGTTTGGGAGAGGGACTCGTAAAGGGCATCCCCAGAAGCACGAGAAACATCGCGTTCTGGTCCTGTCCCTCCGCACAATATGATTAAATCAGGTACATTCATTGAGATTTTTTTTATGAAAGGTATTGCTCCCATGATTGGCCGAGAAGATTGACTTCAGGCTCAAGCATAAGACCGTGAGAATGTTTTACGCGTTCGCGAACTTTGAGAATTAAATTGATTACCTCAGTTGCTGTGGCATCTCCCCGGTTAAGAATAAAGTTAGCATGTAAATCGGAGACTGCTGCACCCCCAATCCTTTCACCCTTCATTCCACTTTGATCAATTAACCAGCCTGCTGAATATTTATCGGTATTTCTGAACACACAACCGGAACTTGCTTCACGTGGCTGGGAATTTCTGCGTGCCTGTGCCAGTGAATCAATCACTTTTCGAATTTCCTGATGTTTTGCCCTGCCCTCTGCCTTTAGCTTAGCTCGCAAGGCAATCCCTTCATAGGCTTCTTTGCAATAACGATAGCCAACTTCCAGCTCATTTCCAGGAATCTCCACAATTTTTCCGTCCGGTAGCAGGAAACTTACCCACTCGACGAGGTCGAATGTCTCCCACCCCATGGCCCCGGCGTTCATTCTTAATGCCCCACCCAATGTGCCAGGGATGCCCTCAAGAAACTCAAAACCTTTTAATCCCTTTTTACATGAATACTTGCAGATATCTTTTAATTTCGCACCTGCACCGACTACCAGTGAATTTTCACATCTTTGCTCGATCGAGCTCCAAAATTTCCCACGAAGCTTTAAAACTAATCCGCCGAATCCATCATCTGGAACAATTAAATTTGAGCCTCGACCCATCATTGCCCTTGGTAATTCAAATAATTTGCAAGCCTCCACCAAGGAACGTAAATCCTCAGTATTTGCTGGTTCAGCATACCATCTGGTATTGCCTCCCACTCCCATGGTAGTCATGGAACCCAGGGGATAATGCTGGGATAGCAGCGTTCCCGCCGAAAGCCTATTTTCAAGAAAAATTCCAAAGGCTGAGCATTTATCCCCTTGGGAATGCTCCCACGCCGAAAATGCATGGGCCCAGCGATCAATGTCCCCTGCTCCTACAAAAAGTAGCTGATCATTGACCCCTTCATTCGCATTTCGGGTTAATGAGCGCCGTAAATCTCCAAATTCATGGTAAATTCTGGTGCACTCTCTTAACCGCGGGGGCAAATAGCCGGTTAATGCCTCGACCGTGCCTCGTTCATCGTATGATTCAAAAGCGGAATATGTTGGAAGCAGCAAGATTTGATCTGCACAGGCAAATTCCTCAGCAAATCCTTGAGCCAACGACTGAGTTCGTGAATAGCGGTGTGGCTGAAATATTAATTTCATCGACTTGGCAGGCTCCAACTTTCTCCGCAGATCTAAGAAGGAACGAATCTCTGTGGGGTGATGAGCGTAATCCTCCACAACACAACGCTTCCCGTCATCAAAAAGGATAGATTGCCTTCTTTCCATTCCCGGGAATTCATTAAAATCCAAGCCAGTACAAGTTATATTCAATTGCTCAATTAATGATTTTACTGCTTTTTCATTTGATTCGCTGAACTGGTGCGGTTTTTTCACCCCCCCGTAAAAAACCGAATGTCTTCCCTTTACTTTTTGCACCATTGAAACAAGCGGTTCCACATCTGGACAGATGACTGCTTGTTTGGTTCGTTGAAATAATGATTTGAGGGTTTCTAAGAAAGAATCACGACTTTCGTATCTGTCCACATGATCCCAGTCGCAGTTCAAGGCAACAGTGATCGCCGGGGAAAATCGGTCGATAGTGCCATCACTTTCGTCAACTTCCAAAAGAACCCATGGAGAATTTTCAAACTTCCCAGATGGGATACCCGTGTCTCTAAATTGGGCTCCGACAAGATAAGAAATGGGAAAATTTAAACGATTAAGTGCCCATGCAATCCGGCCGGCCACACTTGTCTTACCATGACTTCCCACCACTGCAATAATCTTCTTGCGAGAAAAAAGTTCTGCTAAAAAATCACCTCTTTTATAAACTGGGACCCCTGACTCTTCCCATGCAGTTACAATCGGTTCGTTACCTGGAATTGCACTGGATCGAATCACGCAATCGGGTTTCAAATGAGGCTCTGGTTCATGCAATATCCTGACCCCTGACTCCTCCAGCTTTGTACGAAGTGGTTCCCGGAATTGATGATCAAATGCTTCCACCCTAACTCCTGCTCCTCGGAGATAAAGTGCAAGCGGGGCCATTCCCATTCCTCCAGCACCCAGGAGAAGAACTTTCCTGGGTCTTTTCATGCAAACACCTCCCCAAAACCTCGATGATTGGATGTAGCATTAGCAGTGGTGATGGATTGAAGAATTTCCTGGGCAAAGCGTAAGCTAACATCGCCCGGATCCATGGAAAATAAGTTCCTCCTTATCAGCCCACGAAAATCTTCGTTGAACATTAATTCCCTGACTTCTCCAAGTAGCTTTTCCGCAATCAGTGACTGCGGGCAAACCACCCCTCCTCCTTTGCTTTCAATAAAAGATGCGTTATAAGTTTGATGATCATCCGCGGCATAAGGATAGGGGATCATAATTACCGGAACACGGCATTTTACAATTTCTGCCAAAGAGCCTGCTCCCGCACGACTGATGACTAAGTTTGCGGAGGATAACAAAACTTCCATCTGATCTGTAAAAGGAACGAACCGGCTCGTTATGGTATTCCCAGAATTATCAGGAAGCTGAACGACCCCAGAGCTTTGCTTGTTCATTCCAGTCACGCAATAAACGGAGATTCCATCCATCGCCAAATTTTCCAAATTTTCTTTAACCCAGTCATTCAGAGCAATTGCCCCCTGACTGCCTCCTAGTACAACCAATAATTTATCGCCCATGGGAATACCAAGCCTGCGACGGGCTCTTTCCATAGGCATACGCTTAAAATCCTGCCGAAGAGGAAAGCCTAAATGAAAGGTTTTTTCATAGGAAACTCCATGCACATGAACACCTTCCGGCAAGTACACCCTGTCCGCTCTTCTCGCGAGAAATTTAACTGCCTTACCGACTTTTCTATTGGACTCGTGCAAATAAACTGGAATTCCCATGGTACGAGCGGCAAGTGCCGGCCCGAGAGTTGAAAATCCACCAAAACCGAGAAACAGGTCAGCACTTACATTTTGGTAAATTTTTCTAGCCTTCAAAAACGACAGGCAGAGCTCTTTTAAAAATTTAATTAGGCCCCAAAATGACATCGAAAATGGGGCACCCGGAATCGGTTCAAAGTTTAACTTTGAATACTTCGATGACAGCCTGGAATCTACCTGCTTACGACTGATCAAAAGCCAACTCGCACAACCTTTTTGCTCCAATGCCTGTGCTAAAGCAATTCCCGGGGTCAAATGACCACCTGTTCCCCCACAGCCAATTACAATATTTTTCATAATTCTCGCGGTTGTATGGGGGCAGGTTTGTCGATCCTCCGCAATACATTGATCACCAAACCAATAAGAATAAATACAACAACCAGGTTGGAACCTCCATAACTAATAAATGGAAGCGACATTCCTTTTGTAGGCAATGATCCAGTCACCACTCCAATGTTGATGATTGCCTGCAAGGTAATAAATAGCAGTGCCCCCATGCCCAATAAATAATCATACATCCGGGATACTCTCCTCAACTTCCAACCGGTCAGACAAAAAATCGTTAGGAAACAAATTAGGACACTCATCGTGGCAATTATGCCAAGTTCTTCCCCAATGACTGGAAAAATAAAATCTGTGTGTGCCTCTGGTAAAAAGTGCATCTGTTGCCTGCCCATTCCAAGCCCGACTCCATCCATACCACCCACTCCAAATGCAAGCATACCTTGCCACAATTGGTATGAACTATCATTGGCATTTGCCTCAACATCAAGGAATGATGTAACCCGGCGGATTCTTACCGGATCCAAATAAACGAGGACTGAAAATGCTAAAACTGCTAATCCTCCCACAGGGGTTAACCACTTCAAACTTGCACCTGCCTGAAACATCAAAGTTGCCCCTACTGCACCGCACAAAAAACTAGTTCCGAAATCAGGCTGTAAGAGTATTAGGCCGCAAACAAGTCCCAACCAGGCCGAAGGTATGGCAAATCCATGCAGGAATTCTCCCACTGTACGCTGACGAAATGCAAAATAATAGGCACATCCAAGAACCAAACCAATCTTTGCAAATTCAGAAGGTTGAATCCTGAGGGGACCGAGCCCGATCCATCGTTGTGCACCGTTTACTTTAACACCAATACCTGGTAACAGCGTGAGCAACAGCGCAAAAAGACAAAGTCCAAAAATAAGTGGAGTTCTTCTTTTCAACCATTCCAAATCAATCCAAGCCGCAACCAATGCTGCGATAGTTGCCAGCACTAGCCAAATTGCCTGCTTGGTGAGGAGGTCCTGGGCACCACGAACGGCTCCTGCACTGAAAAGCATTACCATCCCAAGCATGGTCATGCACAAAGCTGCCACCACCAAAAAAGTGCTGACTAGCCCGGAATTGCGAAAGAAATGCTGTTCTATCGCAGCCTTATCCACCCTGTTAAACCCACACCCATTTTAATCATTTATCCCACTATCCTCCAATTATGGTTGATTGTTTACATCAATGATCGGCCGTTCAATCGTCGGACTATCATTGAAAAAATCCTGGAGTGATCCACCATCATCTTCGGGAATCACCTCAGTTGAAGACTGAGCTTCCGGCACAATAATACCTCCTGTTGAATTTGCCTGAGATACAATCAAGGATTGACCCGCCCGAATCAAACCAGGATTAGACAATCCATTCCATTGCATTATCTGAGCAACGCTCACTCCATAAATAGAGGCAATTCGTGAAAGATTCTCTCCTTTCTGGACTGAATGCGTAGTTGCTCCAGCAGGTACAACTGGAGAAGTAACCGTGGATTCTGGGGTAGCTACAAATTCGCCTTCTGTAGGTATTGTTAAGGTTTGCCCAGGGCGAATCACGGAGGATAGGGACAATCCGTTTGCCTGCAAAAGAGCAGATAACTTGATTCCATGTTTTCTAGCGATCCGGGAAAGCGTGTCCCCAGTTTCGATAGTGTAGCTGTCTCCAGATACGAGACCAGTCGATGGAACTGAGGAAACTGCACTCTCTACTGGGGATGTGACAAACCCATTTGTCGCAGGAATCATAACTTCCTGTCCAATGGACAATCTTCCGTTTTTATCCATATTTGGATTTGCTTGCAAAAGGTTAGAAAGGGAAATTCCGTTTTTTCTGGCAATGCCCCAGAGTGTGTCACCTTTTTGAATTTTATAAACTGCCAAGTCTTTTGGTTTCAGGTCCATGGGGGCAGGAGTTTCATTGCCAGGCACTATTAAGGCAGGAGCTGGTTCAATAATGGCCGTGGATCTCTGAGGAACAATAAGCTCACCTGGAGCAGGTCTGCTGGGAGCTGCAAATTCATTTGCCGGAATACCACCTGGCTTTCGTAAAGGTGCTGAATTGTCCTCACTGGGTAACGCCTGATTGAATGATTGGTCAGGACTGATGGATGAATTTGATTCCGGTTTTTCAGAACCTTGTCGTACGCCAGCTGTTTGGCAACTCGGCTGAAACATTACAAGTAGAATAACCCCAACATGCAGGGAAAGTACGATGCTAAAGACTTTTGTTATTTTCATGATTTATCTTCCTGTCGGTAGTGCGAACGGTTTAAATATTAATGAGGTATCTTCTTCCCTCCCTTTCTTCAAATCCAAAACTATATCTTCGAAGTGTTTTCCTCTTTCTTGATAATTTTTGTATTGGTCAAAACTGGAAAAGCCAGGACTGAAAAGAATATCTATTGGAGAAGTGGCAAAACGGATTGCACTTGTCACTGCGTCCTTAAGATCTTCGCACAACACGCTCCACAAACCGTGATTTTTCAACGCACTATGTAATGCCGGTCCAGTCTCACCAAATAGAAATGCCTTTTTTATGTAAGGTTTCAATAAGCCTGCAAACCCTTCCAAGTCTTCACCCTTGCTCTTTCCTCCCCCAATCCAAAAGAGTTTATCGGTAAAATTTTTACATGCAGCTAGAACAGCGGAATGATTGGTTGCCTTTGAATCATTCCAAAAAGTAATGTCCTTAATTTTAGACTTAATCACCTGTAATCGGTGGGGCTGGCCATGGTAATTTTCGACAATCTTGTAAAAGTCATTTTGGTTTAGACCTCTTTGTGTAAACCATGATTCAACCAGTGCTAAGTTTTCCAATTGCGGTGCATTCGACAGAAAGTGATTAGTCGGTAAAGAAACTTGCTCCTTAGAAAACTTGCCGATGATTTTTACTGATTCAGGAAAAATAAAGCCGTGTTTCTTACCATAATGATGCACTGATTCCCCCACCATGCATTTTTCAAATTTATTGAATTCTAGTAATCGGTATTTTGCCCTGAAGTATTCGTTTAGATTACCGTGATAATCCAAATGATCTGGAGCAAAATTTGTCCATATGACTTCAGTGGGTTTAAAGTATTTCAAATTTCTTGCCTGAAAAGAACTTGTTTCAAGAAAGATAGTTGTTTCTTGGTGTAATCCTTCTGCGATTAGCTCTGTGATTGGAGTACCTATATTTCCCGCAATTACAGATTTCATTCCCAGTGCTTGGCAAACATGGTGCATCAGCGTTGTTACACTTGTTTTTCCATTCGTCCCAGTAATGGCTACAACCTTCTGCCCGTCCAGAAATAATGCTCCAAACTCAAGCTCACCAAGAATTTCCTTTCCTTCCTTTTCTGCAAGTTTGTACCAAGGATGCTGAGGATAAAAACCTGGACTTGTCACAACCATCGAACAGTTGCGGGCATCCGCCATTTCAAATGCCCGCCCCTGCTCATCGAATATTTGATATTCCCATTCCATACGATCGAGAAGATTTTTAACTCCCTGACCGCTTAGACCCGCGCCAAAAATAGCAACCGGTGCCGGTTGCAATTTTTTAAATTTTTTTAGAACCTCTCTCACCTTATCTTATTTTCAAGGTAGCCAAGCCAATCAAGGCGAACAGAAGCGAAAGAATCCAAAAGCGGATCACCACTTTGGTCTCTTTCCATCCCTTTAGCTCGAAATGGTGATGAATAGGAGACATCCGAAAAATTCTTTTTCCCGTGGTTTTGAACGAGGCAACCTGCAGGATAACCGACCCTGCCTCCATTACAAATATTCCCCCCACAATGATTAAAGTAAGTGGTTGATGAATCATTAATGCAATTACTCCCACCAGGCCGCCAATTGCCAGTGAACCCGTATCCCCCATAAACACTTCGGCAGGATGTGCGTTGTACCACAGAAAAGCGAGACTTCCGCCCAGCAAGGATGCACAAACGATTGCCAGTTCCCCTGTTCCAGGCACAAAGCTCACTTTTAAATAGTCTGCGATAATGAAATTTCCGGCTGCATATGCCATAATTCCGTATGTTAGTGCGACTGTGACCGTACATCCTATCGCAAGCCCATCCAATCCATCCGTTAAATTCAAGGCATTGCTTGATCCACAAAGCGTAAGGAAAAAAAATGGAATTAATAATGCCACGGGTAAAATTGGTGGTCCTGCTTGCTGAGGATAACTGTAAAAGGGAACCCAAAGTTCTCTCATCTTGTTTGTACTTTCCAGCACTCCACTTGCAGTACCATTCAAGCAAGTACTCCATGGTCCAAGAAGTAATCCAAGCACACACATTGTCGTTAACAACTGCCCCAAAAGTTTTAATTTTCCCGGTAATCCTTTGCTGTTGCTTTTGGAGACTTTTAAATAGTCGTCCGCAAAACCCACCACAGTCAGGAGAGTGTAAGCAAGAATTGCCGCAAGCACATAAACATTCGGTTCTGCCCAAAGTAATGCACTTATAGTTACTGAGAGGTAGATTAAAACACCTCCCATCGTCGGTGTCTTTGCTTTGAATTCGTGTAAATCTGCCAATTCTCCGACTTCTTCTTTTTCCCTGAACGCCTGCCTCGCCCCTATTGCCCTTAATGCTGCGATTATTTTGGGACCGGCAAGGAAGCCAATGAATAAAGCGGTGATACCTGCACCCACTGACCTTACTGAAATGAATTGAAACAATCGGAAAGGACCAAACCATTCCTCCCAAAACTGAAGATAACTCAGCATTTTGCATATTCCTTCTTTTCAAGAGGCTCAGTTGCCCAAGATGGAATCAAATTTTCCAGATGATTTGACCTGCTGCCCTTTAAGAGTACATTCCCATGAAAATCCTCCAGCAAAGGTCTCGCGTCCTCCAGGTCGTTTAAAACCATTACCTGTTCTTTTCTGGCCCCAGAATCAATTAAGCCAGAAGCTATCCATGATGCTTTTTCCCCGACTAAAGCAACCATATCCTGGGATTCTAAAACAATTCTAGAACCTGTAATATGATGTAGTTTACGTGCGTCATTTCCAAGTTCTTCCATTCCTCCGAGAACGAGCATTTTCTTCTTACCTTTACTTTCACGCTGGAAGAACTGTACGGAATCTTCCATCGAAGATGGATTTGCATTATAACAATCTACGAAATATTCGCACCCCCGACCCTGCAAGCGGTTGCCACGCAGAGTCGAGGGGCTGTATTGGGGTAGGCGTTCGCAAATTTCATCATCAGTCACCCCCAGTTTTGATGCCACCAATGCGGCCAAGGAAAGGTTGCTCGCCATCCCAGTGGATACCCTCGGGATAACGATCGAGAGCAAGGAAGATCCGTGCCGCCAAATTTTCAACACACACGAATCTTCCTGCTCGTTTGTTTCAGTCGAAAGGGTAAAATAAGCCTCATTAATACCAATTTTCTCACTTCCAGGGTCTACATTTTTAAGAACCTGAAATTGGTTGGTATTTTTAATTGCATTGGTAAAGCTTGGGTACCTTAAACAGGACTCTGGAAATATTGCCCACCGATCTTGGTTATTCTCCGTCCAGAGTTTAATTTTTTCCTCTGCTACCTGGTTTACCGTTCCTAAACCATCAAGGTGAGACTGCCCAACCATTGTAATCACTGCAATGTCACAGTTGATCATTCCTTGCAGTTCACTCATTTCTCCTGCCTGGTTAATTCCAGCTTCGATAATAGCAAATTGATGTTTTTTTTGATCAATTTTTAATAAGGTAAGCGGGACTCCGAGATGATTATTAAAATTGCCTGCCGTTGAAATGGCTGCGGGAAGTAATTTTGCCAAGATTTCTTTGGTTGAAGTTTTCCCACAGCTTCCCGTTATTCCCACAACTGGTTTATTAAAAATATCGCGATGCCTTTTGGCAATTTGCTGAAACCCTTTCAATGTGTCATCCACCTTTAGTTGCGGAATTTCTAAGGAATGATCAACGGTTTCAACAAGTGCACCACCAGCACCGCTAACCATGGCTTTTTTTATGAAATTGTGACCATCCCGATCTGCCTTGATCGCGATAAAAAGCTCATCCTTTTTGATTAAACGGCTATCAATGGCAAATCCACGCAACTCTTTACTTGGCATGTGGTTCCATTTTCCACCAGACCAATGCTCAAGATGCTTTGGATTAAAGAAAGGCATCTAGATTCAGCTTCCCAGAAGCTTTGCATCAAGTAGTTCAGCTGCCACTATACGGTCATCAAAAGGAATTGAAGTATAATTTACCTCCTGAAATGTTTCATGACCCTTTCCTGCAATCAATACACAGTCACCGTCATTTGCCTCATCGAGCACCTTGCTTATTGCCCTTCTTCTATCCTCAATAAACTTAATCTCTGCCCCCTTAGAAACTCCTTTTTTCATATCATCAAATATTGACCTCAAGCATTCACCGCGGGGATTATCAGCAGTGGCAATTGTACTATCGGCACCGGCACATGCCACCCTGGTCATTTCAAGACGCTTCCCACGGTCTCTTTCACCTCCACATCCAAAAACAAGCCTTACTTTTCCCTTGGTACATTCCTTTAGCATCCCCAGGGCATTTCGTAATGCGTCAGGAGTATGGGCATAATCAACAACCACCCGATAATCCTGACCACGGTCAATTGTTTCCATCCTTCCTTCAACACCACCAAATGCTGATAGTTTTCTCACAGAATCTGATACTGAACGCCCCAACGAATGAATAATTGCAAACGAAGCAAGTACATTAAGAACATTATACCGTCCAATTAATGGACTCGCCGTTACCATTGAACCTGCAGGACTTTCCACTACAAACTTTGAACCATGCACATCCATAGTCAACTCTGTGGCACGGAAATCATTTTCTTGATTGAAGCCAAATGTTAACGCCCTCACTTGTGGTGGAAGTTCCTCCAACAATCTTCTTCCATATGGACAGTCACCATTAATAACCACTACCTTGGGTAATGAACCATTCGAACCGTTAAATAATTTTCTTTTTTCACGAAAGTACGCTTCCATATTCCCGTGATAGTCAAGATGGTCACGGGTAAGGTTTAAAAATGCAGCCACTTCAAGGTTTAATCCAGCCACCCGGGATTGGTGAATTCCATGCGAACTTACTTCCATAACCGCTTCAGAACAACCACCGGCTAACATATTTCTTAGTAATGCATAAAGATCAGCAGCTTCAGGTGTCGTCCGATAGGAAGGTAGTACACGATCCCCCAAATGGTATTTTACAGTTCCTACTAAGCCAACAGGTCTGCCAGGAGATTCAAGTAAATGCCTGGTCAGAGTAGTGACCGTAGTTTTTCCATTTGTTCCCGTTACACCAATTACTTTTAGCATTTCGTCCGGGCAATTATGATAGCGCTTTGAAAATTTTGCTAAGGCCACCCGGGCATCATCCACTCTCACCCGTACGGCACCACCAGGAATTTCAATATCGTCTGAATCGGTAACAATTACTTTTGCACCCCTCCTGACCGCTTCCTCCAAATGTTCGTTTCCATTTGTTCTCATACCTGGTAAGGCAAAAAATGCAGACCCTGGGGTTACCCTTCTACTATCAGAACAAATTCCTTGCAGGCTCACTTCACCACGACTTTTTGCATAAATTGCCTCCTTGCCTGCTAAATCACGAAGATCAATCCGACCAGACATCCTGGTCCTGACATTATCCATAGTTTCGGTTTCAGTTTCTCTAATCATTATTTTTTACCCCATTAAAAATTTTCACCCATTGATTTTTTATCACTAAGAAAAGATAGCTCAGCAGGCTTTGGCTTTATCCCCATATAACCTATTACCTTTTTTGCCACTCTCTGAAAAACTGGGCCAGCCACACTTCCACCATAACCTAATCGGCCTTTGGTCATATTTGGTTCATCAACTACCACAGTTACCGCAACCAATGGGTCCTCAGCCGGAAAAAACCCACAAAAGGAAGCTACATGATGCCTGTTCGAATACTTTCCATCGATTATTTTTTGAGTGGTTCCAGTTTTCCCCGCTACTGAATAACCGTTGATTTTCGCACGAACCGCAGTGCCTTCTGGACTAACCACAGAAACCAGCATTTCGGTCATTATTTTTGCAACCTTTTCAGAAACTACCCGACGAACTGGGTCAGGATTAAAATTAACAACCGTTTTTCCTTCTTCATCAAATACACGCCGTATCAAAATTGGACGCATCAATATTCCATCATTGGCTATAGAACTCATCGCTGCATGTACCTGAATAGCAGAAACAGCAACTGCATGGCCCATGGGCAATCGGGTGATTGTCAGCCCATCCCATCTGTCCGGATGATGGAGCATTCCACTTCTTTCACCCGTCAATCCAATCCTTGAAGAATCCCCAAAGCCAAACATTTTACAATAATCGTAAAGCCTTGAAGCTCCTAACTTTATTCCTAACTGTGCAGCTCCGCGGTTACTCGATTTCTGGACCACTTCCCGTAAGCTAATTTTTCCCAATGGATGATGATCACTTGGCAATCTTCTCACTCTGTTACCAACCTGATAGCTCCCAATTGAACAATCAATTATATCATCTGGATCAACTAATCTTTCATTTAAAGCACCACCAACTGGAACAATTTTAAAAGTCGATCCAGGTTCGTACAAATCAGTTAACGCCCGGTTTCTTTGATTCTCCAGGGGAAACTCCCCGTAGTTATTCGGATCAAATGTTGGAACATTACCCAGTGCAAGAATTTCACCTGTTTTAGGAGAACTAACAATAATACTCGCACTTAGAGGTTCATATTCGTTTACAATGTTCCTTAACTCGCCCTCGACAATATCCTGAATCATTCGGTCGAGAGTTAATTCAACATTCAAACCATCTTTTTCTTTTACCTCCAATGACCGGTACTGAGGCATTTCCCGCCTACGTCCATCACGTTCGCTTTCCCTCCAACCATCTTGGCCTTTAAGATAGTAATCTGAAAGCAACTCAACCCCCATACATGCCTTTCCCTCTTCGTTCACATATCCCAAAATATGTGATGCAAGAGACTGGTTCGGATATAGCCTTGAGTGTTGATAATTTCCATACACTCCCTTAATTCCCAGTTTTTTTATCTTCCTGTATTCGCTTTCCTCAACCTCCTCCTTCAACTTCACCCATCTTACCAACCTGACAGATTCAGAACCCGCACCAGTTGGGCCAATTTTCTTATCAGCTGCAGCACTGATTCTCTCCAGGGGGATTTGAAGTAATTTTGCTAATTCATCAAATTTTAAACGATCCTGATCGTCGATACTCTGTGGATCCATTCCCACAACTACGACAGACCTTGTCGTAGCAAGTAAGTTACCCTTCCGATCAACTAAATCTCCCCGCCTTGCAGAAATGGGGATAAAATTTTTACGTGCATTAAGGGCAAAGCTTTCATACTTTTCTGAGTTTACTACCTGTAGATGGAAAAGCCTTCCCCCCAATGAACAGAAGGTCAGAAATATAGCAAAAAAAACGAGATAAAAACGATAGGGAGCGATGAAAACGTTTTTCATCTACCGACTGTCCGCCAGTGCAGACCCTTGATATCCCTGCCAGTTTTCGACACCAAAATTACCACCAAGCCGAGCTGCCATTTCTCTACCAGTTACATGAACTGTTCTAGATGACGGGGGCATACTTAATCTTCCCGCAACCATACTTGCCAGCATCGCCGGTCGCATCATTTTTGAACGCTGACCGCGTAATTCCCTTAATTCCCTCGCCACCATCTCCCGCTCATCCTCCATCCTTCCGCAAATCTTCGCAGTATCAGAAATTTCCATCCGCAGCCAAACAATGGAAATCGAACCGACTCCGAAAACAAAAACTGAAAGGAAAAGAACCATCCACCACACCCTTTTCATTATTCAGTCAGTCCCCTCCTTTGCAGTTTTTGAAAGATTCGTAAACGGGCAGAACGGCTTCTCGGATTTGCCTCAACCTCTTCCTTCCCCGGTATGATTGCCTTTGTAGTAAGCATTTTCCCACTTGCACTACGCTCATGCAACAAACGACGGTCATACTTATGCTCAGGACGACCAGACATTTTCCGCATAAATCTTTTTACGATGCGATCCTCCAGCGAATGAAAAGAAATAACCGCAAGCACGCCACCCTCCTTCAATGCACCAAATGCCTGCGGCAAAGTTACCGCCAGTGCCTCCAACTCACCGTTAATCGCTATTCGAATACCCTGAAAAGTCTTGGTTGCAGGATGAATGCGCTGCCGGGGATTCCTACCCCCAACTGCCCTCGAAACAACCTCCGCAGCACTCATTGTCCTGGATAATTCACCAGTGCCCCTTGCTTCAATAATTGCGTTCACCACACGGCGCCATCTTCTTTCCTCACCATATTCCCTTACTGCACGGATTAAACTTTCCTCTGAAGCAGTCTCCAAAAAATCAGCCGCACTGATTCCTTTCCTTGGATCCAAGCGCATATCAATTGGAGCATCCAAGCGAAATGAAAATCCTTTCTCAGGTTCCATTAGCTGAAAGGAAGAAATACCAAGATCCATCAAAATTCCATCAAACTCACCTGCCGACGAAACCTGATCCAACTCCCTGAATGAACCATCATGGAATTGAAATCGATCAGGGAATTCACTCTGAAGTTCATTCGCACGCTGGGTTGCGTCAGGATCACAGTCAAAGGATAATAATTGGTTTATCGGATTTGCCTCAAGAATTGCCCTACTGTGACCACCCCCACCAAAGGTTAAATCGGCAAACACTCCTCCACTTTCGGGCTTCAAAAAGCCCATACATTCTTGCAAGAGGACCGGTATGTGCCTCACCGCAGATGGGGAACAAACGAACTCAACCGCACCACAATACATATTTACCCCCCCCGAGGCCGACGCTTTCAGATAAAGTCGAGGCGCGAGGGAGGAGGCAAACTTCTTCAACCATTCCCCTTCTTTGGGAGACCACCCTAAAAGTCACCCAGTCCGGTTGAAAAAGCATCATAACCCCAACTCCCTCATCGCATCGAAAATATTTCTTTGGTCGCCACTTGGACGCTTCGCGTAACGAGTTTCCGACCATATTGCAAAAGCTGAAAAATTTCCCACGAGCACGGCCTTCCCCTTTATTCCTGCATGCTCGATTAATTTGTCGTTCAGATTTATCCGGCCCTGCTTGTCGCAGCCAAAGGAATGCGCCTTTGCGAATAATTCCATTAATAATGCCTGTGCACGAACATCTGAAAGACTCGCTTCTGCTACTTTTTCCTCGAGTCTCGCCACCATTTTTGGCGGATAAACCGTAACATAGCCTCCGGGGTTTGGCAGAGCGAGGTAAGTGTTGTCCCCTCCAGGAATCCTCCATTTTGAGGGTATGGTCAAGCGGCCCTTGCTGTCCAGCGCGTGGGTAAATTCTCCCACAAAAAAGGTTGTAGCTTCGCTTGCCATTAGCCCATTGCATCTATCCTATTGTTTCCACTTTCAACCATTTCTTGCCATTTTGACCCACCATCGTCAAGGATTTTCACAAAAATTTTACAAAAGTTTAAAATTTTGCATTCAACCGTTGATCAAATGTCCATCACTCTCCAAACCTTCCATTGGGATGAAAAATAAACTTAGGGCTGATGAATTGCTGGTGGTAAATGGCACATGCGAGAGTAGAACTCGTGCCCAGGCATTAATTCTTGCCGGAAAAGTGAAATGGGGAACCGAGCGAATCGATAAGGCGAGTCGGTTGATCCCTGCCGATTCTGTACTGACGGTTGAGAAGCCTTTTCCTTATGTTGGCCGTGGCGGGTTAAAAATGGAAAATTTTCTCAAAGAAAGTGGATGGGACGTTACCGGACTTTCCGTCCTTGACCTCGGTGCGTCCACCGGTGGCTTTACTGATTGCCTTTTGCAACATGGTGCCATCGAATCAACCTGCGTTGATGTCGGTCATGGACAATTGCATTATAAGCTCAGGACCGACTCGCGGGTAACCAACCTAGAAAAAACGAATTTAAGAGACCTGATGGTCGAAAAGCTCCCCCAGAATAGTTATCCGCTAATTGTGATGGACCTGTCTTTTATTTCCCTGTGCAAAGTCCTCAATCATGCATGGAGTTTTCTCTGCCCCGGTGGAAAACTCCTGGCATTGGTGAAACCACAGTTTGAATGCACGAAAGAAGAAGCTGACCGGGGAAAAGGGGTAATCAGGGACTCTGCAGTTCAGGAGCGTGTAATTAATGAAGTCACCAATTTTGCCGAACTTCATTTGGAAAACAGTTCACTTATTGCCCAATTTCTTGCCAAACCGCACGGAACGGATGGCAACCTCGAATTTTTTCTGGGCTGGGAAAAAATGAGGTCAGGATAGAAGTTTAAGCAACCGCAAACAGATTGGGTTAACGGGATGAACCCAGACCAACCGCAACTAAATCTTCGACAATAGAATCTCTGGTATCCTGACCACGATTGGATTCAAGAATTGTGCGTCTCTGGGAAATTTCCTCTTTGGTAGATTCCTTATTCCTCATGAGGTAGGCTTGGGTGAGACATACAAAAACCGCCCGTTCTTCATTTCGCTCCAACTCCTGCCACTTCCCATCCACCGTAAGAGTGGATGCGGACTCGAGCAATCTCATGATTGCAGTTCTTTCCTGGTTTGCCTGATCGAGCTTCTCTCTGAGGGCGGCTATGTCATTATCGAGTTTCTTAATTCTAACATCGTCCTTGGAGGAATTCCCATCCAATGAGCCCAGTAATTTTTGTTCATCCTCCGCTTTTTGTATATTGGAACGAATGCGGCGCTGCTCAGCATCAAATCCAGCTCTGGCCAATCCCGGGGTTTTGGCACTTACCTTAAATCGGCGTAATTTTTTTGATGGTTTTCTTTTCTGGTCATCAGATTGCAGGTTAACCAATGCCCCGTCTACCTGATCCGAAAAATAAGTCCGGGCTGCTTCCGCAGTGTACCCTTTATAAAGATCAGCAAAGGTTGCACCCTCATAGGTGCCTGGTTGCTTTTCGGTTTTATTATCCAGGATGAACACAATGTAGCCCTGCCTTGACTTTCTGACAGAGCGTGTAAAAAACAACCGTTCGTTCAATCCGGCCACTTCCTCCAATGGTTCCCGGTTTGCCCTGCGTTCGCTTTCCCTTCGCTCAAGCCCAAGAACCATGGCCTGAGTACCCATTTCATTCTTCGAAAAAGAAATTTTTTGTACCTTTGCCCCCGCCTGATCGATGAGAGAAGAAAATTCATCAGAATTTCGGAACGCCGGGTAGGATGAGTATTGTGAGCCCACCTTATCACGAAAACCATTGAGCTTATCCAGGAAATCAAGGGCCGCATCACGGGCCAGCAGGTCCGCATCCTTGCGGGCATCTTCCTTATCCTGAGCAGTTACCCGTTTCAGGATCTCCGGCTTTGCTTCTTCAAAGCTTTGAGAAACGGTTTGAACGGAACCGTCAGTTTGATTTCCATCATTTGTATCCTCAACTGGAAGAGATTTTACAAAATCAAGTTGATTACGGTCATAATAGGAACGGAGCCTTGCTTCATCGGGCAAGGATGGCTCGACCAGAAAATCAGCCGATAAAAAGATTGCCGCAGTGGCCAAAGTCCGGGGTGGTTCCGCAAAAGGTTCATCGTTGGTACGGTCTCGGTGAAACTCGCGCAGTCGTTCATCCAAACTTTCGCCCGATTTTATTGCGGCGGAGTTTGATTTCACCATCGGCATTTTTTGGGGCAACCGGTTGGGAAGCGGGAACATGGCCAGGATACCCTCTCCCTTTGTTTTGGATTCGAAACCAAAATCCTCCTTATCAATTGCCGACATTAAATTTTTCCGGAACTGGGAAAGGTTTTTGCCAAGTGGAACATACCGCAAAGAAGCGTTTCCTTCCATAGGAGAAGCCGAATAAACAAACTTTCGCTTTTTCGCTCCATACTCAATGGTGAGTGATTCATTGATTTTCGGTAATGTTTTAATTTCAAGAACTGCCCATGCCGGTTGCTCGAAAGAAAGATCATCAACATGCAATTCCGCGACTTCCCCATCCCATGCAAATTGATTGGCATGCAGGTCAATCTTAGCTTCCTCCTCCAGAGCATACCCACCATCAAGGAAAACTCTTTCCACCTGACGGGTGCGGAAGGAATCATAAAGGATGGATTCTGCATCCCTTCCGGAGACACCATGCCGACTGCCCACAAAAGACAGGGCACGGGTGCGGTTCTCCTCCTGATTCATCCCAGGAGCAAGACCGATTAGAAACTCATTAAAACGGGAATTGATGGCGGGATGATTCAGGTTCAAGGGCATAAACTGCCAGTTATCCGCCTGTCCAGCCAGTGCCACTTTGGATTCAATTACTGACTGGAGGAAATCCTGCCCATAATTCCCCGACATTGCAATTTCACGGGCTTTCATGTCGTTAGGAAAGTTTGGCCACGCTTGCATATAGGAAAACATTTGTTGAAGCGCTTCACGGTCCACCTCTTCCTGATTTGCCTGAAAGGCTGCCTGCATCCGCTTCTGTAATCCAGCCATATATTCGTCCTCTGCCTGATTTAAAATTTCACGACTTGGGGACACTACTGCACCAAAGTCTGCGGATACCCTACTGGCTACATTTAAATACCTACGCTGATCAGGATCATTCCAGTCATAACCATAGAACTCCTTGCGTTGATGATTTGGGTCGGGAAAGAGATCAAAAACGGAAGAACCCTGTGAAAGATAGAGCACAAAGGAGACAACAACCAAAATCAAAAGAAGCACGAAAACAAACTTCCCTTTGGATGAGATAAAATTCTGCAAAGAGGTGATCATGTATTGAATGAAATAAAAAGGGTCTAATGATGAAGACGACTGCTTATACGTCAAACCAATGCATTACCCCGATGGATACGACTTAATTTGGTTTCAATATTGGATTATCCGAAAAAATCAGGGAACTCATCCAGCTTTGCCTCTTGCTCCCATCTTCTTTCAGGAATGGCCTCATTACCACCAGTTTTTCCAACTCCAATTGATCGGCAGCATTTTCGGACCACTGGAGAAAGTATTTATAGGTTTCAGCAGGAATGACTTCGCCGGCCGAATTTTTCCCATCCGGTAATTTGACCTGAACAACCAGACGGTTCCCGTTCCACTTCCATTCACCTGAACGTTTGCCGAGACTACCCACCCCGCTGACATGAACCCCTCCCTTCGAACCAAAAAGCATTTCCAACGGGTAGGAGGCTTTACGGGATTTTCCGTCATTTCGGACCAGTAGCACCGGGGAACCATCATCATTGCTTATTCCGCTCCTCGTCTGAAACGCATAGCGAACTCCACGCTTAATCAAATAGTATTCATCCGGAGTTTTACCGTCGTTAAAATTGATTACCCGTTCACCATCCCCGATTGACCACTCTCCCTCACGGCGTGTCTCCTGAAGATCAGGATGCCGGAAGATGAGAACCGCTCTCATATCTTGAGATGCCTGACTTAATTCAAGGGAAATTTCACACTCTTTACCCTGCGTGATAAGCACCCCATCAAACACTTCATGTACCCAGTCCATCATCTGCCCGGTATAACGGCCCGAGGGATCCTGCTGACCACAGGATGACAGCACCAAGGTCAATACCACCAGCGGTACAAAATTTTGAAACATAATCAAACGGCTTTGAATCATCAATCTTCCATCTTGGGACAAAGAATATGAAAACTCAATTCCTTAGCTTAATCTTATTCTTTTGGAATCTTTCGAAATTCACGGTGATAGATCCAGCAAGCCAGAAGAAATCCTACTCCAAAAAATAAAGACCATGCGGATCCAGACTCATCAGTCTTCTTAAAAATCAGTTCAGCCGGGGTAATTTTTCCAACCGATCGGCGGATTCTCATTTCCGGGTAAAGCCTTGGTGCTTGATCCCCTTGTTTTCCAGGAAGATAAACTTCGCGATCATCAGTCCGTTTGATCAAAGAGAGCGTTCCTTCAACGGGATCGAACTTTAAATAATCCTGCCAGTTATGGTAATCGTCCTCGGAAGTAGCTCCTTTTCCAATAAATTGCCAAAGCTTCTTGCCAGATTCTTCATCATCCAACTTTTTAAACCTCCGGAAACTTAGCTTGATCATTCCATCCGTTCGTTCCCACTCCCCTACCACATCCTGTCCGCCCGGGCCGTCCTCATCATAGGCTCCTGGCACAATTCCCCATGCCTGACCAGACCATAGGCCCAAGCCAAGTTGATAACGGTCAAGCACGCCATCCAGTGAATATTCGGTCCACGGAGATGGGTAAAAGAAGAGATAAACCTGGGAGCACAGGAAAGACATCAGACAAATCACTCCAGCCAGTCCGGTCATTCCCCTTTTGAATTTTAGGGAAGAACTAAGCTGTTGTTTTTTCCACTCCTTTTCGCGCAATAATTTAATTTCAGCAGCAGAGGGTCCAGGTTCTTCGGTGTGCTCATCAACCTTTACTCCGAAGCTCTCCACATCAATCATCCCGGGAAGAGCCTCCATGGAATGTGCCACCGTGGGAAAAGCCCGGTTAATCGATTTACCCGCCCATTCTCTCCACTCCCTCCATTCATCCGCTGCAAACTGACTTTGATCGATTACCCAAAGCACAATTTTTCCGAGTGCTTCAATATCCCAGAATTCTTCAGCCTGTTCTCCAAGCCTTGCATTTTCCGGGCGAAACTGAGCACTTAAAGCAAGGGATTCCTGAGCCTGTAAACTTTGGGAAGTATAGGTAACATTTGCATCCCCTTCAGGATTCATCGACGCAAAATTCTGCAGTTTATATAGTCCCAGTTCTGCAATCCATGCCTTGAATGATTCTGCGTCTTTTTGGATAAGCAGATTGGAAGGTTTTAAATTTCCATGAATTACACCGTATTTATGTGAACGGTCCAACCCGCAGTGAACATCGGTCATGATGTTTAGCAAATCTTTTGGTCCAATACCCTCGGGTTTCTCTTTCATCCATTGGTCAAGACTGTGCAAAAAAACCTCGCCTGTCTCATCACCCTCCAAGGGAACCTCAATCCTCTCACCTTCTATCCATGAATATGCCAGCCAATGCTTCCATTTCATGATTCCAAATGACTTCAGATTACAGATACCTGGGCCCTGCAATTGCTCAAGTGCCTGGCACTCCTGATTGAAAAATTCGGAAAAACCCGTTCTTTCTGAAAGTTCGCGTGGCAGAAGCTTAACAAACCTGTGTTCTCCCTTATTCTCGCCCTCTCTTTTTTCTCCCTGGTAACTTTGTCCACATGCCCCTTCATTAATCCATTTTTGGATTCTGAACGGGCCAATCCGGGTACCTTCCGAAAGCACTTTTAACCAAGGGTTAGAGATTGCTGTGTGGAACTCATCCCCACTTTAATTTATTACGCATTACCCGGAAATGAGAATGCTTTTCCAATTCAAGTAGCGGGAAAGAGGAGTCTGATGTCGATACCTCAATGGGAAACTCAGGAACAGTTGTAAATGCATCCCTGCCATCAGCAAATACACAGGGAATCTGTTGACCACTCTGATTTTCCACGCGGATTTTCATGCCGGCAGGAAAAACAACCGGCCGGCTGGTCAGGGTGTGAGCACTGATTGGAGTCATTAACATTACCTTGGCTTCGGGATGAGCAATCGGTCCACCCGATGCCAGGTTGTATGCAGTCGAACCAGTTGGGGTTGAAAACACGATCCCATCACAGGCATATTCTGCCACCAACTCCTCGCCGGCGTGCACAGAAAACCTGCCGAGCCTGCCACTTGAACCGCTCTTAATCACCAGATCATTAAGTGCGAGCATTCCCTCTCCCTGATTCGCTGAAAAGCCAAGCAGGCTTCTTTTTCTCACCCTGAATTTTCCCACAAGTACGGGAGGCACTGCTTCATCAAGTTCATCGGGCGAAATGGTGGCCAGAAAACCAAGCTTACCAAGCCCAACCCCTGCAACCGGAACATCATGTTTTACTGCATCCCCAAGCAGGTGAAGTAATGTGCCGTCTCCACCAACTGAAAAACAAACATCAGTTCCTTTCAAGAATCCGTCTGGGCATGGAAATTCATCCGTCCTCCGGACATCCACTCCTTGTGCCCTGCACAAACTTTCCAGTTTTTGACCAACCTCGCTCGCTCCAGGCTTGGATAAATTGGTAACGATGGATACGAGTTTCAGGGGGTTCATCAGTTGGATACTCAGGGACAGTAAAAAGGTAAACGCAGTTGCGTAATCGGTCAAGAATCAGAGACCCAGTTCAATTCCTCCGGATTAACTTCCTGTTTTTGATTAAGCAAAAACCTGGACTTAGGAGGAAAGCGGTTCCGGAACCATTTTCTTTGCTTGCTCACAAGTTTTCGGGTCGCGCTTGTAATTGCCTGTTTTAATTCCTCACGGTTTAATTTCCCTTCCAAAAACCACCCAACTTCCCGATAGCCCACTGCTTTGGACAAACTGGGATGCAGGTTCATTCCCTTGGATAGTGCATCCCTGGTTTCATCAATCATTCCACTGCTTAGCATATGTTCAGTCCTTTTCTGAATTCGTGCTTCTATGTCTTCATTTTCCCGGTCCAGCCAGATCATTTCCTTGGAAAAAGTTGGATACGGTTTGGGCAAGGAATCAAATTCCCGCTTAATTTCGGCTAATTCCTTACCTGAAGAAAGACATCTTTCCAGTGCCCGCCTCACCCTTGCCTGGTTGTTTTGATCAAGGTCACCCAGTCCGGAAGGATTCATTTCTTTCAACCGCTTGACGCAGCCCACAAGACCTTCCGTCTCATACCATTGATCGACTTTTTCCCGGATCGATGGCGGAACATTCATTCCATCCACTACTGGTTTCAAAAAACCCTCCAGGAAAAAACCACTTCCTCCAACAACCAGCATGGGAACTGACTGCTCAACCGACTGGTTTAAGACTCGGGTTGCATATTCATGGTATCGCCCCACATCGAAGACTTCATCCAGGTCGATTAAGTCAATCCCGTGATGGTTAACCTGTTTAATTTCATCAGGCCCGGGCTTGGCCGACCCTATATTCAAACCCCGGTAACACGATACCGAATCACAGGATAAAATTTCCGCATTATTTTTTTTAGCCCATGCAATTGCCCAGTCAGTCTTGCCTGCAGCAGTTATTCCACCAAGGAGTCGCAGTTTGCAAACTGTGGCTCCCATGCCGGTAAAAAGAGAATTTATTTTGCCACCAAGGCACCAGTTAGGGACTTGGTTTTGGCTGAAATCGAGGAAAGAATATTTTCCCTGCTGTCCAGATTTTGGGAAATACAATTGACCAGAGCACTACCAACCACCACTCCATCCGCTACCTTTGCAACTTCCCGGACCTGTTCAGGTTTGGAAATCCCAAACCCCACCACCACGGGTAAATCGGTATATTCACGAATGGAGGACACTCGCTCTGTTAAGTCACCAGCCAGATCATCCCGTTCTCCGGTGACGCCCTCTCTGGATACATAATAAATAAAACCCGAAGCCACTGCAGTAATCTTGGGAATTCTTTCCTTTGGCGTAGTGGGAGCTACAATAAACACATTGGCGAGTTGCTCGTGCTTGCAGGCATCAACTAATTCCACTGCCTCTTCCGGGGGCAGGTCCAAAGTTAGCAAACCATCAACCCCTGCCTCTTTTGACCGGCGGACATAATTTTCTATGCCCTGCGAAAAGATAAGGTTGTAATAAGTGTAGAAAACAATGGGCACATCAGAAAAAGTCCGGATTTCCTCGACCAGCCTGAAGACATCATCCTGAGTACAACCCGACTCCAGGGCACGCTGGGCAGCAAGTTGGTTTGTGAGTCCATCCGCCAGGGGGTCAGAAAATGGAACTCCCAGTTCAAGCAAGTCAACTCCCTGCTCAATCAAGGCTTTGCAAACCTGCAAAGATGTATCAAAATCCGGATCGCATGCACAGACATAGGCTACGAACGAGGACATGCCATTTGCCTTGCGATCGGAGAAAAGTTTCGCGATTCGTGAAGAAGTCTCCATAAGAAAAAAGGATCTTGAATCATTTCCAATCCAACCATTGCTGGCAACGGAAAACAATCATTCACCAGAGATGATTTTTTTCTACCGCATCGCCTTTCCGCTCTTTGCTGTTCTTCTTTGTCCGTACTACCTCAGACGGATGTGGAGACGGGGCGGATATGGGCGTCAGCTTTTTCACCGTTTAGGAATCTGGCCTAATCTCAGCAAAAAACTTCCCAACACCAAGCGCATCTGGATTCAGGCAGTTAGTGTGGGTGAATTATCATCCATTCAAAAATTAGTGAATTCATTATCCGGAGATGACCGCATTGAATTGGTGATCAGTTCAACCACAAGTACCGGATTAAATTTTGCCGATTCCAATTTTTCCTCCCAGGTATTGGCACTTGGTCCCTTTCCCCTGGATTGGTGGCCGTGCAGTGTTTTGGCATGGTCAAGAATTCAACCGGATTTAGTCATAACCATAGACAGTGAGCTCTGGCCGGAACATTTCCACCAGGCACAAATTCGGGGTATCCCCGTGGTTATTTTAAATGCGAGGCTCTCCGACCGCACCTATTCCAGGCTATCCCAGTCCTATCTCGGCCGCACTTTTTTACTGCCCAAAGGCCTGGAGATTCTTACCACCTCAGAGCGGCAAAGATCGCGGTGGCTGGATCTGGGAATCGACCCGCAACATATTCAAATTTGCGGAAACCTGAAAGTGGACTCCGCCAGCTATCAATCGGTCTGCCCGGAACAGAAATTAGCCTTACGCCGGGAATTTGGCTTCTCTGGAGATTCGGTCGTTCTTGCCGGCATATCCACCTGGCCAGGGGAAGAGGAATTACTCATCGAAACAATTCTCGAACTCGGCAAACAAGGCATAGATGCACGCCTGCTGATCATCCCCAGGCACTCGGAAAGACGCAAGCAGATCATTAAAATGCTTGAGCACACCGCACTGCCTTATCATGTAAGAACCGACAAGGAGCAGGCACCAGAAGGAACGATTATCTACTTGGCTGATACCACGGGAGAACTCGCTGAATTAATTCATGCCGCCGATCTTGGATGGATGGGTAAAACCCTTCCCCCCAACCGAGGCGGGCAAAATCCAATTGAGCCAATATCCATTGGCTTGCCCCTTATCACCGGTTCAAATTATCAAAACTTTCGTGAGACATGTGGCGACCTACTGCTTAATGATGCCATGATGGAGGCATCTACCGCTGAAGAGGCAAAAATATTTCTAACTGATTTGGCTACCAATCCAGAAAAGCGCAAATTGCTTGGTTCGCATGCTCATGCCTGGAGAAAAAAGCAGGGATCGCCCACCCTGCATTCACTCAACCGGATTTTTCAAATTCTGGAAATTCCCTAGGATTGACCGCTTTCCTACTCCCTCTTTGTCTTGCCCCGGAGCTCCGATATTGATATTGAGACTCAGTATCAATAAGCACATGAAAACCCTCCGAAAATTCTTTCATTCAAATACCATCCTGTCTTTTCTATCCGTGTCTCTGCTCACCCTGTGGACAGGTTGTTCCCCTGATTCCAACACCCAGTCAAAGGCAGCTGGCAGTCTCAGCCTGGACAGCGTAGTGATTGCCCTGAAAGCAAATAAAAACCCGGAGAGCATGCTCACCGAAAAGCAGGCACTGGAACTCTATCTTTCCACGAAACTGAAGCGAAAAGTAAAGGTAATCATCCCCACTGATTCTTCGATCGTGGTCGAATCCTTTCGAAATGGCACGCTCGACCTTGGCTACCTCAGCTCTACCGACGCTGCCCGTAACCTTGATCAAAACACGGCATCTGTCCTGCTCATTCACTTAAAAAATGGCAAACCGCATTACGACAGCGTCTGGCTTGGCCGTAAGGAAGGAAATTATCAATCCATTGAAGATTTGCGTGACAAACCCGTTGCCTTTGCCAGCCGGTCCAGCACTTCCGGTTTCCTCATTCCCTGTCTGGATCTTGCCGGGCGTGGTTTAGTCGGATCGGATACCTCGCTAAACGATTTCTTTTCTCAAACCATTTATGGTACTGGCTACACCTCAGCAGTGGAAAAAGTGCTCAGTGGGGAGGTGGAAGCCGCAGCGGTTAGTGATTATGTATTCAAAGGGGACAATAAATATCTTTCCGATGAACAGAAATCCCGCCTGCGCATCATTCAGCATCAGGGACCGGTTCCTTCCCACACCCTCTGCGTGCGCTCCACCCTCTCAGCAGAGGATCAGTCGATTATTAAAAGCGCCCTTTTGGAAATGAACGAAGAAAATCCATCCCTGCGTGATCAGGCATTTAACGGAGTTCTGGTGGAAGTAAACGCCACGGAGCACCTTCGGGTAACCCGGGAAGCACTGGCCCTGCAGACCACGCTGAAGCAATAAATTTTGGAATAATTTGCCAACTGGCCAGATTACAAGAAAGTCCATGACCGCCACCACTACTCAGCTCGACGCCAGTGGCATTGGTTTGCAGATGGATAATCGCTGGCTCTGGCGGGAGCTTGATCTTTGCGTTAGTGAACCCTGCTTTATTGCAGTCACCGGTTCATCCGGTGCTGGGAAGACTTCCCTGCTCCGCTGCCTGTCCGGCCAGCTAAGCCCCAGTGAAGGCACCATTACGCGTGGCCCGGTTACCACCGCGATGATTCATCAGGACCTTCAACTGGCAAACGGGGCCAGCTGCCTGATGAATGCCCTTGGCGGGTGCCTCGGCCGTCATTCCTTTCTCTCCACCCTTTTGTCTTTTCCCTCTGAGGAGCGGTCTGCCGCGAAGACTCTGCTCGGCCAATTTGGGCTAAGTGGAAAAGAAAACCAGTGGGCTTCCACGCTATCCCGGGGTGAGCGCCAACGCCTGGCAATCTGCCGTACCCTCCTAGCCAGACCCAGCATTCTTCTGGCAGATGAACCCGTGGCCAGCCTCGATTCCCAATGGGGTGAACGGGTGCTGAAATTCCTCAAGGAAACCATCATTCAGGCCGGTGGTTTCCTGATCTGCTCACTCCATGATGAAAACCAGGTCAACCGCTTTGCCGATCAACGGCTCCATCTTGACTCCAATCTTCCCAATGGATGGTCCCTGCAGCCGATAGGAGGAGAAGTTCAGATATGACCTCGCGTCTCCCATGGCACAGCCGTTTTGACCTGCTCGGGGTTACCTTTCTTCTTTTTCTTGCCGGTGCCCTGGGGTCCATTCCTGGCATTGAAGGGGCAGGCAGAGAGCTTGATCATTGGGGAAATCTTTCCCGTTTTGCTTCCCAGTTTTTTCCGCCGGACTGGAGCATCCTCGACCGCACACTTGATGGCTTGGTCGAGACCTTGCGGATTGCCATGGTCTCCACCTTCTGGGCAATCTTCATTTCCATATTTCTTTCCCTCGGGGCTGCCCGTAATGTATCTCCACCATGGATACTATGGCCCACCCGGATGGTTTTAAATATCATCCGTACCATACCCAGTCTCTTGTGGGCATTGCTCGCCGTGGTGATCGTGGGGTCAAACTCCCTTGCCGGTGTCATCGCCCTTACCTTTTACAGTGTTGGTTACCTGGCCAAATTTTTCAGTGAGGCCTTTGAATCTGCCGATCTTCAGGCTCAGCAGGCATTACGATCCCTTGGTGCCAGCCCCCTTCAAGCATTCCGTCATGGCCTTTGGCCGAATGCCCGTCCGGTCATCTGGAGCCATTGCCTGTGGATGCTTGAATACAATTTCAGGTCGGCCAGTATCATTGGCTATGTTGGTGCCGGCGGGATCGGATTACACCTCAAGCTCTACGCTGAATCTGCCGACAGTTGGAATAAGTTCTCCCTTGTTTTACTCTGCATCCTCGTGATTGTGACCACCCTTGATTTTGCCGGAGAGAAAATCCGGCAATCCCTAAGGAATAAACTGGAAGGAAAAGCCGGTTAAAATTTATCTCCTCCCAAAAGCTGCCGGGTTTAATTGAGGTTTGAGTCCTTGTAGTCGTGCAGGAACTTATCCATCACCTCATCCACTGCATTAAGCAGGTATGACTTATCCCTGCCTGCATTTCCAAAAAGTCCGTAGTTCCCTTGTGCCATGGTAATCACCGGGCCGACTGCCTTGGGGTCAAACCCGTACGCCTGAGCCATCTTTTTAAGTGATACCACCACACTGAATGATGTGCCCTTTGGAAGGATGACCAAGTCAACCTCAAGGAAGTGGCATGGTTGCGGGGAGCGGTCTGGCCGAATTCCTGAACTCATCAATTTTTTCATCACCCGGTGCTGAACATCCTCGGTGGTTACCCCCGACCGGTTTTTGGGAATTTGAGAAACAATAGGTTCGAGGATCCGGTGGTCACCATGAACCTCCAGCCCCCTGAACTTTCTCGCCTGCAATAATGCAGGCATCAAGCAACTTATCACCATAAGAACGAGCAATCCCCCACTCAAAGAAAGGGAACCGCCTTTACCGTTATATTTATACGAATTTTTCATCTACTTTCTCCTCACATTGTGGCTGGCATGCACTTACCTGGGGTGGGCTTTGCTTCCATTTTTCTGAACCACAGGATGAAAACAAAACCGAACAAACAAACAATAGATATTTATGCATATTTACACTATATACACATTTATATATATTTTCAAATTTGAATTACAAAAAAGGGAGAATTAGAAGGTATGACTGCCCAGAACAGTAAGCCCAAGATCCCATGCATTAAAGCGTGAGGATTCTCCCTGGAGTTCCTTGCCCTTTGCATTCATCCACAGGGCAGACCACCCAGCACCAAGGTCCATACTCAGCCAGTCAAGCATCTGCCAGGTTAGCCCCAAGCCAGAATTTATCATCCAGTCCACCCTTCCCTCCTGTTCGTTCTTGAGGTACTGTGTCCTGGTTAATCCGATCCTTGGCATCAGCATAAATTTACCCTGTGCGTCCAGTAATTGAACCAGTGCAAAACTGGCTCCCATTTGAAAATTATCACCATCATCCGCAAAGACTCCTGGTGCCTCAAACGGGAGCACACGTTCAGTCAGGGCATATTTCATTGAGGCATCGGTCATCAGGAGCGTCTGCTCACCGATTGCCATCATCTTGCTCAAACGCAGCGATGGTGCCCAGGCATCAAACATTTTATCCCCGCTGTCAGTGCTGTGAAGCAGGTTATACTCAAGTCCGGTGGAAATACTGTAATTGTTGGGAAGCTCAAAATTGATTCCTGCTTTGACCATCCCGAATCCATAACCGAGCAAATCTTTGATCTCATCATTTTCATAGGTGGCGACCTGCATCATTAGATCAATCTTTGGCACCATGGTCACATAATTCCCCATGCTTATTCCCTTGGTTGCCATGCTCACCCCAAGTGCATTCTCCAGGGCCATTGATTTTTTTTCATCGCTCTTTTGCCTCAGTGCATTGTTGGTGAAATAAGTACGGGCACTGGTAAAGGCACTCAACTTCAACAAACTCTCGTCTTCGGGCTCATCAGTTCCTGGCACCTCCTGATCATAATCATAAGGCTCACGGACAAACCTGCGGTTTGCCATCGAGCCCAACGCAATCACTCCCGGGGCTAACTCTTGAGGCAGGGGGCCAACCCAGCCTTCAATCGGTCTGCGCCTTGGTCGCTGCTTGGATGATTGGGAATCCTTGAAGTTAAGGTCATAAGGCTGGGATTGTAATTCGCTCTTCACCTCAACCAGTTCCCCGCCCACTTCGTCAGGATCTTCGAGTATATACTTTCGATCTTTTAGTGAACCCAGGGCCACCACTCCCGGGGCGAGTTCCTGGGGGGTTGGACCCACCCATTTTCTAACCACCTCCACAATTTGCTGCTCTCCCAAGTTGGACCCGGAACCCTCAAATTCCACTGGCTCAGAAAATTCAATCGCCCAGACCGCAGTGTACAGACACAGAAATCGAAATGAATGGCTTAAAAATTTCAAAGCGAGGGATTCTGGTTTGGAAATTTAAGGCCGTGCAATTGTTCCGATTTCAATATTTTTACCATGCAAGTCAAAGGAAGGTCGATCGTTCATCAAATTACCACCTGACCTTACATTCTCAATGAAATTCACCCTTCCTATCTGCTGTGCGGCTGGGATTGAAGTTCCAAAATTTGGATATTTTCCATCAATCGCTCCGTATAAACTGTTCAGGCGCACTTGTGATGCCAATGGGAAATCCACATTTCTCAGGCGCATGGTGGTTGCCTCCATCAGGATTTGGGAAACATTCCTTTTAAAAATCAATCCATCCACATCCAAATCCCGGCGGGCTTTTATAGTGGCGAGAAAATCTGCACCTATACTTACATCATTCAGGGAAACATCCCTCAGTCCACGCACTGCCACTTCCCGGGCAGCATCCAGGCTGACCTGACTTAGGAGCAAATTATTTCGGGCAGCCAATAACAGATCACTGGTCGCGGATTTAAAACTAACCCCTTGGTTTAGGGTTAGATCACCCGCGCTCATCGCCACCAACCTGGAATTGGTTGTTGTTGTAGGATTCCATTCTAAATCTTCTGGCAGGCTCAAGCTATGAGACGCAGAAATTACTAAATCTCCTGGTTTATTCGAAAAATTATTGGCAAGAATCCTCGCATTCCCGGTGACAATTAAGTGGCGCCCCCCGATCACCTGACCACCTCCCTGAATCAACCCATCCAGTTGCAACTGCTCATACAGTGCGGATACTTCCGCATAGAATGGATTGCTCATCACTTCTGAAACATCCAATGTCTCAATCAACAAATTCTCATCAATTTGATAATCCCGCATCAGGGAATCCGCCACCTCTCCAATGCGCAATAATTCATCCGTCCATTCTCCATTTGCCATTTCGCCAAGTTTTTCCATCACCTCCCCGTTCTCTGACTGCATCAGGCTTTCACTCAATGACTTTGCCCGCTCGTCAATGCCTGAAAACTGGCTGGGATTTGGAACACGGTTGGATTTTGAAAAGTCCAGGTTCAACTTGGTTAGGGATTCTTCGAGCAGCACCTCCTCGATTCCCTGATCCAGCAAGGTTAGCATCACCTCATCTTCCAGTTCGAGGATAAGAAACCTCGTATTCCTGCGGTATTCAAAAAACGCATCCGCCCGCTCCGGGTTAAATCCATCCAGGGCAAGTAAGCGCCTTACCACCGCCCTGTCTTCCTTGAGTAATGCCGCCCTTGCCAATGGCGAAAGTTCATAAAACCTTAGCGTTTGCTCTTCCACCAGTCCAAACTGTGCAAGTGCTTTTGATTCCTTGCTTATTTTTCCTGTTTTCCGTGCCTGTGCAATCTCCGCATTGTTTTCAAGCACTGCATTTTCCAGGCTTACGCCACTTTCTGCAGAGGCATTCCTGGCAACCCGTCCCGCTTTGATCGTTTCACTCCCCTGCTTAGGGGAATCTTTTGGTGCTGTCTGTTTTCCTGGCTTATTTTCATTATTCCCGAAACCTGAATCCTGCTGGGTATCACCACCGGATTGTTCGGTGTTCGAATTTTCCGGATTCTCAAAAGATTCAGAGCCCTGATTTTCCTGTGCTCCGGCATCTCCCTGTGAATCGGATCCGTCCTGTTCCCCGGACTGTGCATCCTCCTCAAATTCATTTGTGTCCTCTGCTTCACTCATCTCCTGTTCTTCAGCCTCTGCAGAGTCGGCCTCTTCTAATTCCGAATCGCTCTCCGCTTCGCTGGCATCCTCTTCTTCCGCACTTGGGGAGGAATTATCGGTTGTATCCGTTTCGTCTTCTACGGCTACCTGTTCCATGGCTGTGGACACCTGCTCGAGGGAAACATCCTGGGTTGCATCCGTCGCTGCCTGGTTGGACACTTCAATCTTTCGGGCAACTGTTGGATTGACCGGGCGCAGTGTGGGTGCCACTCCCGGTGGTGCACTTAGCCCACTTCCCTCACTTACCGCGATGGGTGGTCCGCCACCAGGTGGGGTAAATTCAACGGTTGATTCGGTAACATCGAGTTGCACGCCCTGCCCCGGATTCGATGCCATTTGAAATTCGGTTCCCCGAATCCCTGCAAATCCAAGGGGTGAATTTATTTTCAAAGTGGATTCCTTGTTCAATTTCTTGGTCTTTAAAATCAATGAGCCAGTATCCAGATCCAAAATCACCTTTGATTTGCTTGGTTCTGTGGGCAGGTCGGATATTTTCCCTCCCTTATCCTCAAACGGTTCCTGTTCAAATGTTGCCACCCGCATGCGGGTATTTTCCCCAATGGTCATCAGGGTACCATTGCTCAATAATCCGATCACCTTTGCTCCCCTTCCAGTGATCAAGAAATGCTCCGGTGGTATGGGTTCGCCCGGGTTTACTTTTTTCGCTGGATTTCCGGAAGCATCCTGAAAGCTAATTTGCCCCTCTGCGGAAGCCAGAATCAACACCCCCTGCTTTGCCTCTGCCAGGGAGGTCTGTATACCAATTAGCAAAAGGCAGAACGCCCCAAAATATACATGCCAGTTTATCTTCATCCGCTCACTCACAACTCATCGGGCCTCCTCCGTCTCGTCAATTGAGTATTCATCCAGTTTCACCCAGTTTTTATTACCATAATCGTAGAGCAACCTGCTTTGCTCGTACTCGCCGAAGAAGTAAAACCAGTTCCTCATATCTGAAGAATAGAGGTATGGATAGACAGGTTCCTCCGTCCACAACCACCCCAGTGAATCCTTCCATAACCACAGGCCACTTCCTGCACTCGGGCTTGGGTACAACCAACCAAACTCCAGGTGGAGTATCCATCCGCTATCCGATCGGTAATAGGTTCCAAACCATGGGCTTTCCCACCAACCTGGGGCATCGTCCAGCATGGTCGCATCCGTTAAGTAGTCATAATTTTCCCGGATTTCAAGGTCCACATATTCCTCCAGCCCATAGCTCTCACCCTCCTCATTTCTGGCATATGCCATGACATATAACCCGCCCTTTTTCCCGATCGGGTTGTACTGTCGTTCAAAGAAAATATCATCCGTGGATCTCACCACCACTTTTCGAACATTTTCGTCATCCGTTCTTACAATTGGCCGCTCGCTAATGTACACACCAGTTTGCTCGACTGGTCCACTGCTAATCATTTTTCCTCCCACCAATACGCGGCCGTTATCCAGTAATACCGGAATTTCCGTTTCCACCATCGGAACGGTCACATCCTTTACTTTCACCACGAAGGATTTCTCAACGCTCAGCCCATAACTATCCACTGCCACCACCCTAATCGAATGAGTGGTTGCATTTTCGTAATTAAACGAGGTTTTGCTCCACAATTCTCCGTCCTCGGTAAGCCCGAACAATTCGTTCCCTTCGTCTCCCTCTCCGTTTACCAGGAAGAAGAATATTTCATCCCCATCCGGATCAATTGCCTGAAAATATCCGACCACCGAACCGATGGGTTCGTTTTCGGCAATTTCCACGGGCCCATATGAATTCAGGTTTGTCGGTGGGGAATTCTCGGACTCATAAACATCTGTTACCTGCACCGTGAAGTTTCCTTCAATTGAAGCGTTAAATTCGTCCATTGCCTGCACGCGAATGAGGTAGGTCGTGGCATTGGTTTCGTAATCGAAAATTACTGCCGTTCTTAGTGTGCCATTTGCATCGAGAGTGAATAAAGAATTATTATTATCTCCATTTACGAAGTGGTAGGTGACCACCCCACC
>JAYQBI010000002.1:0-34748 GCA_038137235.1 Opitutales bacterium
AAATGATTTAAGCCCACCATTCGAGAGGCAAGCGGATGATTTTGCTTGGCTGCCCGCCTGTACCAGTAATGGGCGTCCTTTACCTCCCCGCTTAGGGATTTTAAAATCGCTAGGTTTACCTGCGAATCAACATCATTTGCCTGTGCCCTTCTAAGTAATTCAAGTGATTCGGCACCATTTGTGCGAACCGATACGGTGAAAATGCTGAGGAATAAAAAGAGGGGAAATGATAAGCGGGGTAGGGCTATCATTTGGAAGGTGTAGTATCTCTCCCTGTTTTGCCTAGTACCCACATGTGCAGGTTTTTATCGGGTGTGGCATCTCCAATCAATGCATCGTATTTTCCACCCATTCGAAGTTGCTGGGAATAGATAGCCAGACCGATCTTTTTCATGGTTGGGGGAGGTTCCTCGAACGCATTGATCAATAAGCTGGATTTCAGCAGTAACAAAAGATCGATATCGTAGGCATTGCCAAGGGCATCGGTTTCCCCAAGTACAAGTACGAGGCGACCGGCAGGAACTTTTGATTTTCCATCCCCGGTTGTAACCACTGGCTTTCCGGATAGGCAAATGAATTTGTACCCGCCGTTACTGGTAGCCTCTGCAATGAATGTGCAGGCACCATAAATGTCGGCAGAACCCTTGGTTGATGAAACAGTGATCGATTCTTTTTCCTCGAGACAGAAGAGGACTGATCCGTCATGAATTTTCCAGTGTTTGGAGTCAATCCATTGACCAATGCTGTCCTTTCCAAAGCGCATTGTAATTTCACCCTTTCTGATCTGTGCGAATGCGGTTGGACCAGTAGTAATATAATCAGATGGAATTAGCTGGGATCCTTCTTCAAGGGGTAGTGCCTGAGGTACTCCGTCCTTTTCGAATAATTTGTCTACGCCTTTGGTTGCATACTCTATCCTAAATCCATGCAAGTACAATGCAGGGAAGAAAAAGATAAAAATTAGATATTTGAAAGTAGGATGCATGACTTATGAATCCAGATTTTCAAACTCTCCTTGAATGTAAACAAGGAGAAAGCTTCAAGCTACGAAACCTTAGAAAGATATATTGATTGAAACTGTGGCCCCAGCATCGAAATTTTTGTAATCGGTACCAGCTCCGCCACTTGAATTCCTACGGCTGTATGAAGTATTTGCAGATAGCTTTAAATTATCAGCAACTGGATAATCAACCTTTATGGACAAAGTATGCATGACATCCTTACGGCCATCATTGACGGTACCATCCTCGGTAAATCTTTTGTAGCCTAGGCGGTAATTTGGAGTGATGACAAAATCTCCGTAGGAATGGCGAAGGCTGTAACTGAAAGCAGCATCCCAATTGTTTAAGGATTGGGTGTTACCTCCGAGCAGAGAGTCAGACTTTGAAAGGTGGTAACCCCAGGAAAATTCGATAATTGCACGAGTATCTGCATTTAATGCATAGGTCGTCATTGCACCAATATTTTGATAGAATTCAGAATAATCCTCACTGTCAGTATCATTATTTCGAACATTTGCATAGCTCACACCACCACGGAAGCCCCATCCGGACTCGTGCTGAATCATCAATAAGCCATAGGCACTAGTGGCGTAATCATTAAGAGTGGAAAGATTATCGTTTAAATAATCCGACATGGTCCAGCCACCTCCAAAGAAGGGAGTAACCACGGCAATGTCCGTATCAATCGGTGAAAGGCTGGCACCTCCAAAGAAGCTATTCTGCCAAATTCCAGTCTTTGCCTGCTTCATATCCCCGGGAAGGGTGAGCGGGTTGGAACGGTAGGTGATTTTTCCATCGTAACCAGCAAAGGCTGAAAGCAACTTGGTATTGAGGAAGATCGGACGTTGGGCACCGGAATCACTAGCAGCAACATTTCCACTGCCACCTGCACTAGAGGTTACGCTTTTGGGAGGAGTCGTGGTGGTCCGGTCAATGGTTGTTTGATCGATCTTGTTTTGTGCGGATAGAATAGCCGCCGACGCTAACAAGATGCTAAGTTTGAATATACTTTTCATTATTCGAAGATTTGAAAATTCTGGGAAGGGCAGGATGATTAGTTAGGGGTGCGGAAGTTTTGAACTTCAATGTATGGACGACCGGAACTGTTGGATATAGTCTTGTGGTTTCCAGCTTTGGGCGATGTGAAATCTCCACTGCCAACAACATGGCCAGCTCCCAATCCATTGTGGATTACATTTCTGAAGTTTACCGCACCAGCAACAGGATTACCTGTGAAGGTAATGGCTCCATCCTCAGATCTCAACAGGACAGCAGCAGATTTAGGGAAGGATACATCGTAGAGATTAATGGTTTTTGCTTCCATGTAGACATCATCCACATGGCCTTTCACCATAAGGTTACGGATGTTGATATCATTATGTGCATAGAGGTAAAGACTTTCGAAGTCATTACCATTTGTACCGATATCAAATTCACTCTTTGTACCATCCTGACTGTCAATGTAGATATCATCCATTGTGGCAATCGCTAGACCACCACCAGTTGAAATATCAACATTTATCATGTACATGGTATCAGTGGCTGCAAGAGAGAGGGAAGAGTGATCAATTTCTACCTCTAACCGTTTGGGATTATTGTAGTCAGCAGAAGATCCACTTGCTTTTGAACGGAATTGAAGATCATCCGCTGCCGCAATTACATATACATCCTCATCCCCTTGGGGTCTACCAGGCTCCCAATCCGGAGTATCGATGGTAACCACTTGATCAACACTAGAACCAGATACACCAAGAGTTACATCCTTGGCTGCGGATATGATAGTAACATCGGTGCGATCAGTTGCCTGAGCATTAAAACTTACACCAGTTGCAATATTTACATTGCTTCCAGAAAGGACTTTAAGATCAATCTTTTTGCCTTGGTCTGGTTGGTCGAGGTTGTAAGTAAGTCCACGGGAATTTGCTGCATCACCTGATTTATGTTTGGATAAGTCATCAGAGCGACTCGCGAAGTTGTTACTCAATCGGGCACGATTTGAACTATCTTCACCTGATGCGTCATTCGCGGTTAACAAATCTTCAAGGAGAGGGGCCCAATTCTGAAGCGTCATGTCCTGCTCAAAATTGAATGATTGATTGTCGGTGAAGACTTCAAGGAAATTCCTTACAAGTTCTTTGTTGTTGCTCGTGCCAATCAAGTTAGCGTCAGCCACAAGATTGATGAAGGACTCGGGGATATTTAAATTCTCCAAATCGTTCATCTTCACCCAATCCATGTTGTCCAGTGCTCCATTGAGGTTCCTATTTGACAAGATTTTAACTAACAATTCGGTGGCTGCAGCAACAGCATTTCGGCTAGCTTCAGATCCGTCATTCATTTCCTCTAATTTGGCAAGGAATGCCGCTCCATCGTCTGCGGGGAACAAATCTTTAAGTACTTGATCAAGCGTTAATTTGTGAGCTTTATCATTGTCATACTCGTCAACGATTCCGTCACCATCAGTATCTTTCTTTCCTGGGTTTTGATCAATGTCCTTATAATCGGGGATTCCATCACCGTCAGTATCTTTACGGTTTGGATCATCGTTGTGCCAAAGTCCAAGGAGGATATTGTATAGGGCAGTGGCTTCGGATGCGGTGCCGGCAATGTATTCGATTTCACCACCGTTTTGCCAATTACCTGAGCCATCAACCCTTGAGTCATTGGTGTTTGCCCAGTAGGAATCATCCCACCAGAGAAACTTATCCCACAATTCCTCATCGGCATCCCATGGATTCTTTCCGTCTGTCCTCGTAATATTGATGATTCTGAATCCATTGGAATCTTTGATGATTCTATTATAAGTAGTTTCAGTCACTCCATTCTCAACTAAAGTATCTACTAAGATTTTTCCTTTATTAAAGTAGGAACCTGTGTCAGAACCGCTTGTCCAAGTTGATGCAGAAGAGGCGGTTAAGGTTTCTTGGTCAGGTCGAACACTCCTTGAACCATTGACTGTACGCATTTTTACGCCGTTGAGCTCGCGAGCCCAATAGTATTCCTTCTCATTTCCTTCGCCAAGACTTACAACAATCGCTTTTCCATTCTCATCATCGAGCTCGACCTTAGCGTTTGCATCAAAGATTTTGTTATATTCTTTAAGTGCATCTGCTTCAGTAGCAAATAAAGTTGAATCTGACAGGAAATCATTCTTTTTAAAATCTTCCACTGTATTGGAAGAAGATAGAAGGGCTATTCTGGCTTTTGCCTCTGCAGAATTGATTTTGGAGTAGGGGATTGCACCGTTTTTGACTTCATCAGCACTTAAATCGTCGTCATCTTCAAACTTAATAGAACCCAGTACTAGAGAACCGTCAGATGCCTTGAGAACTTTAATGTAGAAGACTTCTTCCGCGTTGCCTTCATCATCGTATTCGGTAGATTTGGCAACAGATGGATCACTGGTAAGTTCAAAAGTTTCACTCCAGTTGTCACCATAATCTGCCCCCATGATGTCAAGTCCGTTGGTCTTTCCGCCAGCAGCTATAGAGATTCTAAAGACTCCTAAATCAAAATCTCAATCATCTAACTCTTTATAAACGCCGTGAAATACGCGTCCTTTGGTTAGATCCTTGGACCAAACATATTTTCCGCCACTTTCAACGACCAAGGGCAATCCTTTGGCGTCCTTCAATACTACATTTGAAAGTTCTTTTTTAATGTCTTCAGCATTGCCGCCACTCTTGATAATATTCTTTATATCAGTTGTTTGGGTTTTAAATGTCTCCTTGTTTTCAGACTTAAAAGCGGAGGCACCCTGTGTTTCGAACACAAGATCCATTTCTTCGACCGTGAATTCTTTGACCTCTTGAATGTAAGTCTCGTCATACTTATCGTTGAGGTCAGCGAGGTCGAGTGAACCTCTATCTTTAAGTACCTTTGCTTCTTTTGCTTTTGTAGCAATCTTTCCAATGTCAGCAATGACGAATGAACCGCCTCCATCACCTGAAGACTTAGTCTTCAATGATTTGGTTTCGTCCAGGGAAAGAGTCTGAAAAGATTCAAGCTGGTCGGAATCGAATGATTCAGTTTGTTGAATTATTTCATCTAACTTGGATAAATCATCAATTCCCCCAAATGCCTTGATAACCTTTGTTTTCGCATCAATATTTCTGGCAAGATTTTCGAATGACGCAGCTCCTCCAGTTTCGTCAATGGCAATCTTCCTAATTGAGGAAGCTCCCATCTTTACTGCATCGGAAAGGCTGAGGGCACCACCGCTGGCAGCACTCACTTTTACAGCGTTGGCCACGGCATTACTTTCGGTGGCAACGGCAGCAGGGGGAGGAGCGGCAACGGTTGAAGTCATTGCGGCACCCATGTCAAATGCGGGAGCGGCAGCCGGTGCAGCAGGAGCGGCAATCGCAGGTGCGGCAGGGGCGGGAGCCGGAGCAGCAGGTGCAGGGGCAGGAGCAGCAGGGGCAGGAGCAGCGGCAGCTTCACCTCCGGCAGCAGGTGCGGGAGCAGCGGGAGCGGGAGCAGCGGCGGCATCACCTCCACCATCACCACCGGCAGCAGGTGCGGGGGCGGCGGCGGGGGCGGCGTCTCCTCCTCCAGCAGCAGTATCTCCACCACCTTCTGCGGGAGCAGCACCACCAGTGTCTCCACCTTGGGCTGCATCACCTTCCTTCTCGCCATCCTGAGCGAGAGCAGAATTAAAAGGTAAAATCAAAGTTGTGCAAAACAACGCGATAATTAAATGAAGATATTTCATTTGTATTAGATGGAGGGTTAAATGAGGTTATTAAATATAAAAGGGTAGGTTTTTTCTTTAACGAATTAGACACACTTGCAAGAAGAAAATTGAAAGAAATGGTGCCGAGGGCGAGACTTGAACTCGCACGTCCTTTCGAACACTAGAACCTGAATCTAGCGCGTCTACCAATTCCGCCACCCCGGCTGAGTGGAAAAAAGGTAAAACTAGATGAAAATTCTAACTGGTCGAGCCAAAATGAGGAAAGGAAGGGACTGAATTAGGATGAGAAAGGGTTTGGGATAACTCGTGCCCTAAAACCACTGGGTAATTTTTCCAGGTACCGGTCATTCTCAGGTAGTTCATGAGGGTCAAGTAATTCGGAGGAATCAAATACATGACTTAGCCGGCGCGGGGTAGGATCGAGGATGCGTGCCCAAGGGGTGTTCTTTTTTCCAAGGATAAAGGATTCCATAGGAAAGCGCATATTGGAATACCGATCCTTTATGGTTTGAATGCATGAAGAATTTTCATTATTCCGCCCGGTAAAAAGCATAACATCTGAAAAGTGAGCACCTGCATCGATCCAATCCGTTAATTTTTCTGGTGGTTCATGGAGGAGGGGAGCGTGGATAAAGAATAGAAACCTGCCCATGGAAAAATTATCAGTTTGATTGAAAAGTTCAATGATGGCTTCGATTTGATCGGCCAGGTCGATCTTTTGCGAAAGAAAAAGAAAACATTCATCAGAATGATCCTCGCCAGATAGGGAAAGTTCAATGGTCTCTGAACTTTCATCTTGTTTCCAATGCCTTTCTTGTTTTCCGTCAACTTTACACTCCGTTGGTAAGTAAAAAATGGGAAGAGGGGAATCCTCCATTGTTGCACCTTTGAGCAATTCAAAGGCGTTGCATCCCGGAGTTTCCAGGATCAAGTGGAGTAATGTTCCACTCATTAGCCTGAAAAATTAAAGGATTCGCATTGTGCAGTGTGGCACATGCGATGATCAAGTAGAACGAGGGCAGTCATTGCTTCAACAATTGGTACTGCGCGTGGAAGAACGCATGGATCATGCCTGCCACGGCCCATGAGTTCAGTATTCTGTCCCTCGCTGTCCACGGTTTGTTGTTTTTGCAGAACGGTTGCAGTCGGTTTGAAGGCAATGCGAAAATACAGTTCCTCGCCATTGCTTATGCCTCCTTGCACACCTCCTGATCGGTTACTGCTGGTACGCACTTTGCCATCTTTTGACTCAAATAAATCATTGTGCTCCGAGCCCTTAAGGTATGTGCCTTCAAACCCGCTGCCTACCTCGAAACCTTTGGTTGCTGGAAGGCTGAGCATCGCCTTGGCCATATCCGCTTCCAGTCGGTCAAAGACAGGAGTTCCCCAGCCAACGGGCAACCCACCTACGCGGCAGAGAATTGAGCCACCAACTGAATCTCCTGCCTTTTTTGCCTCCAGTATGCGTTCTTCCATACGTTGGGCAGTATCAGGATCTGGGCAACGGGTGGGGGAGGACTCAACCTGATCAAGGCTGGGTATGTTTTCCAGGGCAGGTGCCTGAATATCGTGTATGCGTTCAACATAGGCACGAATTTGTACATTGTCGTAGGAAAGAATTTTTTTTGCCACAGCACCAGCAGCCACCCGGGCAATGGTTTCTCGGGCGGAGGAACGGCCACCGCCTTCATGATTACGATGCCCGAATTTTGTTTGGTAGGTAAAGTCCGCATGGGAAGGCCGGAACTTTTCCTTCATTTCGTCATAGGCCTGGGGACGGGCATCCTTATTTCTTACAAGCATCGCAATGGGAGTCCCAAGGGTTAACCCCTCAAAGATACCTGATAAGATTTCCACCTGATCAGCTTCATCCCGCGGGGTGGTAAGTTTGCTCTGACCTGGCCTTCTGCGCTCCAAGTCAGGCTGGATATCGTCGACCGATAATGGAAGTCGGGGTGGGCAACCATCAATTACCACACCAATGCCTCCACCATGGCTCTCTCCCCACGAACTAATACGAAAGAGTTTTCCAAAGCTATTTCCCATGACTCTTTAAGAAATGATTGATGGGCAAAAGGCAAAATTAAAAGATTCTGCTGTGATCTCACTATCCATTTGCAAATTGATGATTGCTTGGAATCCAAGGTTGTAATAACCTTAAGTCTTAAGGTCGGGTCCCATGCGACAACAATTGGATGAACCCCGTGAGGTCCGGAAGGAAGCAGCGGTAATCGCAATGGTTGTGTGCTGTGGGGTGCCTGGCCTTTTTTGTGCCCTTATTTTTGCCGGTCATAAGAAAAGATACCCGAAAAATCGAGTTTGCTTGCGTGCTTTGCATTAACCAAGCAGAAAATACATCACTAGTAAATGAGTGATAAAGGATATCAGGTAATCGCCCGGCGTTGGCGCCCCAAGCAATTTTCCGAGTTAGTCGGACAGGATCATGTGGTGCGGACATTGGGAAATGCCATTGAATTGGGGAGAATTGCTCATGCTTATCTCTTTGTTGGTCCACGTGGTACAGGAAAGACCACTTCTGCCCGCCTGTTTGCAAAGTCATTAAACTGGGAGGATGGACCATCCTTGGAAGTGCCTGAGAATTCCGAGATTGGACAGGCAATTATGGAGGGAAGGTGCCTGGATGTGATTGAGATTGATGGTGCATCCAATAACTCAGTGGAACAGGTAAGGGACCTTCGTGATGAGTGCCAATATGCCCCATCCCAGTGCCGTTTTAAAATCTATGTGATTGATGAGGTTCACATGCTTAGTCAGCAGGCATTTAATGCATTGCTAAAAACATTGGAGGAACCCCCGCCTCATGTGAAATTTGTTTTTGCGACAACAGAATCCCATAAGGTATTGCCAACGATTGTTTCCCGCTGTCAGCGCTTCGAATTCCGCTCCATACCAGCTGATTTAATCGTTAAAAAATTATCAGAGATCTGCAAAGCAGAACAAATTGAGGCAGATGAAAGTGCACTCAATGCGATTGCTCGTATGGCAATGGGGGGAATGCGTGACGCTCAAAGTATTCTTGACCAGTTGATTTCGTTCTGTGGAAAGAAAATCGGACAACAGGATGTTCTTGAGGTATACGGACTTGCTTCCTCTGAAGGGATTGAAAACCTTTTATCTGCAATTGTTCGTGGTGATTATGATCAAATATTGAGTGCCACGGATCAATTTTCGGAGGAAGGCATTGATTTTTACCGGGCATTGATCGACCTGTCGGACCGTATCAGGCAGGCAATGATTGAGGCATTACGCGGGCAAAGAAAGGACGCCTCACCGGAGCAATTAACCCGAATGCTTGATGCCCTGAGGGAGGGGGAGTCATTGGTACGGTTGGGCCTCTCTGAGAAAGCAAACTTTGAAGTTACCTTGTTCCGGGCGGTCGAGGCAGGTAGAACGCGATCGATTGATCAAGTGATCCGTCAAATATCAAAGGTGATTCCAGAAGATTCTAAAAAAAAAAGCTTAATTACGGATAAGAAAGCTGCTCAATCCAGTAAAATTGAAGATTCAGCAAGTATCGACGTATCTAAAGAAATTACTGATGAAAAACAGACACTCCAAGTTTCTGACGATTCAAAGAACAGCGAGGTAGAGGAAGACTCTCTGGTCACAGAGGAGGTTTCATCCCTGCAAGATTCTGCTGATTTCTCTGAAGTTCCACCTAGTGAAGAAAAGACATCCAGCAGGAATGATCTCCGGACCATTGACCCAGAAAAAATTGAAAAGCGGGTAAATGAATTGCCGGTTGAAATTCGAAAAGTGGTGGAAGAAAAATTTAAGGCAAAATATGTAGCTCTGGAAAAAATCGATCCGGAAATCTTAATCTAATTAAAATTTCAGGGGCTCAGAAGTTTAGCGAATTCATTACTTTTTAACCATCCTTTGTCCGATCCATTATGACTGCGGGCGAGGTACCATGTTGCCCCATCCGGGCCAGTGTGCACCCGATGGTTTCCATACTCATCAAGATCCACAAATAAACTCGTACCTGGTTTGATAAGGGTATTGTGATCGCTTCCTTCACCAGCAAAGCGGCGCAAAGGTATGGAACTATTCTTTTTGGCAGGCTGATTATCAAGGACAATAATTTCCCGTTTCAGGAATTCTAAGTTGTTCCTTGATTTCATCCATCCCCATCCAAGAAAGCTCAGTAAGCCAAGCCATAAAAAGCAAAAGCTGATTGATTTTGAGGAAAGCAGATTGCTTTTGGATAGACGGATGAAGAAGAGCAACCCACCCCAGAGAACTGCAGAAGATAAAAGAGCCCAGATCGATAGAGCGGTTGCAGAGAATGCAGGGTTTTCTTCGTGGATTGTATCATTACTGACCCCGCTCATCTCAAGGGCAAATGCAAGGTTTGAGGTTGCTTCTCTATTGTCAGGGTCAATCAATAAGGATTTGCGGAAGTGAAGAACCGCCCGTCCGTAATCCTCTACCTTAAAGTATAAATTTGCTAAGTTGGAATGGAGGTTGGCAGAATGTTGATTTTGCGAAAGTTGTTCGTAGATTGTAATAGCCAACATTAAATCCCCGGATGCTTCCGCCCGTACCGCGTCATAAAAAATCCTCTCAGCATTCTCTCCATGGCATGGATAGCCTACTAAAATAAGCAGGAGGATGGAAGGGATGGTAAAGTGAAGCTTCATTTTAATTTACCCAAAATTGACTGTGCGTGCCTTAATTCGCTTTCCAATGAGGTTGAACTTTCTGAACCGCCAGAAAACTCAGAATTTTCACAGGTCTCTAAGAGTTGGGATACTCCCTCGGTCACGGTATTCGAGAAACCATGTTTCTTTAAAAGATTTAATAATTCAATGCTTGATAAGGCAGAGGGATTGGAGTCTGGGCATGCCATGCTGATTCGTAAACGTATTCGGCGACTCAAATGCTTGTAAAATCCAGCCCTGTCACCGTGTTTAACGGCATCTTTTATTTTGTTTTCAAGTACCCGGTCTTTGAGCTTTCGTTCCTCAAGTAATGGATCGCGAGACTTAACCCTTAAAACAATGAAAAGACAAAAAAGAATCAATCCCACTGCGTGTATGAGCCAAAAAAGTTTTGATCGCAGGGGGTCAGCAATGGTGATTGAATTTACCCAATTCCCTGGCTCGGATTCAGTTTGAAACATGTCACTAACTGATTTTTGCGCCGGTGAATCATCGATGCCACCTTCCTGAGAGACCGGTTCGATCCATTTTTCACCAGGGTCAACCCGCAGAGAATGAGCTTGGGTGGTCAGAGTTTGATAATTTTGCTTATCCGGATCAAAAAAAGAAAAGCGGACTGGTTCGATTTCGAGCAATCCGGGCCGCTGGGGTGTTAAGACATATTCAAAACTTTGTTCCCCTAAGTGCATCGTACTTGCTGATCCTTCAAAATTAAATGCCGGAGGCCCAGCTTTGATATCTTGCCCAAGCGAAAGTGAAGGTGCGGGGATGGCGGAGAAATTACCAGACCCTTTAATTTTACAGGTTAGGCGAACTGGGTCACCCAAAGAAACACGATCCCGATCAATACTGGATGAGAGAATAAATGAGCCGATTGCCCCAGTAAATTCGGTGGGGCGTCCATTCTGGGGTAGTGGGCGTACTTCCATCGAAATTGAATCGGACTTTACTTCAAGCCCTTCCTCACTTCCAAATCCAAAAAATGGATCGCTAAAAAACGGATTCCCAAATGGTGAGTTGCGGCTTTGTTTTACCCGTACACGAAGAACGGAAGAAAATGAGATTGATTGCATCCCAGGCAAGGCACCCGTAATGCCAAAATTCCAACTGTACGAATTGTAAACCTTCCCATTTCTTTCAATGTTGCGGTTTTCAACAGGCTGGCCGAGTTCCGTAATCGAAAACCCATCACCCTCCTTCGTTGGGATACGGTCAATGCGAGTAACTGGAAGACGGTTCCAGATGAAGAGCGTGATTTTTCCCTCCATCGTTTCACCTTCAAACATGAAGGGGCGGGGAGTTGAAAATTGCAGGAATGCCGCCTCCCGTAGGTCCTGTTCCTGTTTTTTTTGTTCCTGCTGCCTGATTTTATCCCGTTGACTGGGAGGAAGAACCTGGAGGGTGGCAGGAGGAACCTGGTAGTTTTGGGTACCAACTTTCAAATTCCATGAAGGCATGCTGAATGTCCCCTGTCTTTCTGGTTGAACCTCAAATGTCAGCTCGAAGCGAACGGATGGCACCCCATTAATAAAAGAGGCGGAACGGAAGGTTCGGGGAGTGCTTGAAAATTTAAGCCCAGGAACCGAGGGAACTTTTCCAAGTGGGCTTTCCTGGCTACCATGAATGGTAATCTTATAGATAGTTGAATTGGAAAGAGTGATACTGGAAGGCTCAAAAGCGCTTTCCACTCGCAGTTCAGAATTTTGAGCATTCAGATAAACGGCACAAAGAAAGATCATGCATTTCAGAAGAATGGATTTCTTTGACATCTTAATAATCACGACCGCTGGCTGTATTTTCAGGAAATTCAACATCCTGAGGAAGTGGTTCGCTTTTGGACTCAATCTCTTGGAGCAATCTTTCGTAGAGGCCACTGACTTCCTCGGATTCGGAATCAGATCTTTCACTTGATGGATTTTCACTTGATTCCGGTTTAGAGTTTTGAGCACTTTCCTCATCTTGCCCATTTTCTGAATCTGACTGGTCAGAGGAAGAGCTTTCACCTGACTGATGATCAAACACTCCAAATAGGAGTGTTTCCGATGAATGCTCAAAATTTACCCAGGTTAAATATCCTTTGTGCTCATCTTCGGGCCAGGTAACCTTGGCTTCAGGTGAGTCTGGCTGAATACATAAGGAGTACTGACCGGGAGGAACAACCTGAATAAATTTACCATCCTCGGAGGGCTTGAATGATGTTTCATTATCATCGAGTTTAAAATTTCCATTATCATCCAAAAATAAGCTAACCGATCCAAGCCCACTTTCATTGTCATCGATGAGGCCGTTCTGATTTGAATCGTTCCAGACCTTTCCTTTGATGACCGGGGCTGCACGCCAAGGCATAGGAAGGAACTGAGTGCCTGAAGCAGCCAAATCAACATAATAATTACGAGCCTGTGAAGCACTGAATGGAGGGGGTGGCGGTGGATAGAGGGGGATGAGAACTTCATCCGCGTCACTTCTGTTTTGATCAAACAAAATGGAACCGAGCTTTAAACTAGTGGGGTAGGAAGCGGAAATCCATTCAAAGGCAAACTCTCCATTTTCATTGGTTTTGATGGCTGGTTCAATGCTTTCATTTCTTTCACCATCATCATTTTTGTCCCAAAATATATGTGCCTGAAGATTTGGCTCGGAAGGGTCCTTTCTTCCATTTCCATTACTATCACGCCATACAAGCCCTACCATTTTACAGACCATTGCTTCAATGCGTTCCTGAATTTGACGATTTAATGAATCGAGGTTTGTTTGAGCCTTTAAGTTCCCGTCGATGGATGAGGCATTATTGTAGTGCCCCAATGCTTCTTCCCAGGTTTTTCTGGCAGCATTAACATTCTGCTGATCCAGTAGCTGGTTGGTTACTTCATATTGTAAATTTCCCAATGCATTGAGAACTTTTGATTGTAAATTGGGCGAGTCAATGGACAACTGAAGTGCATAGTCTAAAGCCTCACCAGCCCTGATGAAGTCTTCTCCTTCTGTAAAGCATAAGCCTGCATTGAGCATTATTTTAGGATCAACTTTTTCACCTTCTTGAAGTGATTTTTCTGACTCTTTTAGGTATAATTCACCAGCAATGATAGGATTCCCATTTTTCATCGCATCCTCGGCCAGTTGAATATTTTTCGGTTTAAAAAAACCAACAAAAAGAAATGCACTGAAGAGAAAGCTCTTACGGGCAATGCTGTTCAAAATTCTTCTGGAATGCCTGATAAGCTGTTCAATTACTAAAAGTATAAATGCAAGCAGGGTAAAAGATTGGTAGCGTTCAACCGGCATTCTCGAGGAAAAAAGCTCGAGTTCCTTTCGCTTTCCATGATTTTTAATTACAGAAAAAAGATGGGATAATCCCTCGCCAGTAGCGCCCAACGAAACATATTGAGCATTGGTTGCATCAGCAATTTCTTGAAGCGTGCCTTCTCCCAATTTTGAAATCACATCATTGCCGCTTTGATCTTTATGGAAATCAGAAGGAGTTTGGTTGAGAGGGAAATTGATTGGGTCTGGTATTTTTCCTCCCTCTTGCGTGCCAACTCCAATGGTGTAAACCTTGATTCCTTGTTTTGCCAGTAATCTGGCTTGTTTTAACCCTCTGCCTTCCAGGTCTTCTCCATCAGATATAAGAATCAAGGATTTGGAGCTCCCGTCTTTAGAAAAGATGAGCGATGCCTCCTTCATAGGTTCAGCTAAGTCTGAGCCCTGAGGCGATATCAAACTGACTTGCAGGTTCGAAAGTGTCTTCTCAAACGCGAGATGGTCGAGGGTGAGGGGGCAACTGGTGAATGATTTCCTTGAAAATGAAATCAAGCCAAGCCTGTTTCCGCTGGCTTCATTTAACCTGTTTTGAAGTACCTGTTTCACTTTTTCGAGCCGGTTCGGATACTGATCCCTTACCAGCATACTTCTGGAAATATCAACCGCGATGATCAAATCATTTCCTCTGGCTTCAATTTTTTTTTGCTCAAATCCCCAGTAAGGTCCGGCAATGGAAAATAAAATTAGGCAAACTGCGGACAACGATAGGCAAAGTTTAATCAAAGTATTTTGGGGAGAAAGGGAAGGGATTAAACTGGTTTTTAATTTATCTGCTACGAGTAGGCGGATTCGTTGCCTTACTTTTTTACGGCTATGAAAATGTAGCAAAAGCAGCACCCCGATAAATAATGGTATGAGAAAGAGAATTTCTGGCCTGATAAAAAAGTTCATGGAATTCTCAAGTAAAGGGTTCTGGAAAGAATAAATTCCAAGGCAAGGCAAAGAACTGCAAGTCCTAAGGGCCAGGGGTAAAGATCTTCGAAAAGGGCATTTATTTTCATTTCCACCTCGGTTTTTTCGAGCCGATCAATTTCCTCATAGATGGAACGAAGTGACTTTTCATCCTTTGCTTGAAAAAAAGTGCCACCCGTTATTTCAGCAATTTTTTGTAAAATCTCCTCATCCACTGGGTACTGTGCGATTCTTACGATCGGTTGGCCATTAGGCGAACGGTGCAAGTCTCGGGTTGATGGATCAAACAGATAAGTTCTGGTACGGGAATTGGTACCGATTGCAATGGTGTAAATTTTGATTCCGTCTTTTTTCGCACCATGAGCAAAGATTAGAGGACTGTGTGGTGGCGTCGGTTCGTCCTTTCCATCAGTTAAGAGAATAAGAATTTTTGATTTAGATTGAAGTGGTCGTAGCCGATTAATCCCTTCTGCTAGGGCAGAACCGAGATTTGTGCCAGTTTCCCGGGTTAGGCCCACGCGCAAGCGTTGTAAATTTCTTTGCAGGTGATCTTTGTCCAGTGTCAGAGCACTCACCAAATAGGGATCAACTGAAAATGCAACCAATCCGATACGGTCATTGGTTCGTTGGTTGATAAAATCATTAAGCACATCTTTAACAACATCAAGCCTGGTAATTTCCTCGCTGCCTGGTTCACTCATATCAAGGGCCAGCATTGAGGCAGAGAGATCAACTGCTAGAACAATATCAACTCCGCTGGATAGAATGGTTTTAGTACTCTGATCTAATTGAGGCCGGCAAAGAGCAGCGGTTAAAAAAACCAAACATAAATAACGGAACAAGGTAGGCATCCATGTCCATCTCTTAGTTTTGGCAGATGAAGAGGGAAAACTTCTGGATGCAGAAGAAAAAAGAATACTGGAGCGACCTTCCCCTCTTTTTTTCCGTAACCACAAGAGAAGAGGAATTACCATCAGCAGGACAGCCCAAGCAGGTTCTCCCCATACAAATCCTTTCCACCATTCACTCATGAATTTATCTTCTCAGCTTGTTCCTGCATTCTTCGTTGTTCTTCCTCATGCTTACCTTGTGCCTCCTCTACAAAAGATCTTGCTGTCTCAAGCAGACTGAGGAGTTCCGTATCTTGAAATTTTTCCGATGAATATTTTATTCGATCACTGTGCAGAACAAATTCATGCAACTTTTGTACAAAATGTTTTCGAAGGAATGGATGTTGTTCAATATCTTTTAAGAATTCTGGCCCGGTTTGTTCCATCGCAGGGAGGTTGAATTTTCTTTCGATGTAGAGACGCAGGATTTCAGATAGCTTGAAGATATATGGTTTCGGAGCAGGTCTTGGCTGGAGCGATTCAAGTTTGGTAAATGCTCTCATCGCCTCTTCGAAAGGATCAATGGGGGGAGGGGTAGTTGTCTTGCCCGCCGAAGCATCTGGCTTTCTTTTCCATTTCCAAATGATTAAAAGTGCAACCAGCAATGCGGCAAAAATGATCAAAGCCCACATGTGCTCACTGAGAATCTGGCCTATAGATTTGAAAATGGGGAGGGGGATATCTTTCTCCAAATTTTGATCCAATAAATATGGCTTCTTTGAAATGGAAGGGTCTATCATCGGCGTCTTCGGTTCTCGCGCATTCTAAAGAATTCCTGCAGCGCAGATGCATAGTCAGTAGAAGTGGAAAAATCAAAAGCATCAATTCCGCGTCGGCGTAATTCGGCGGCTAAGTTTTTATCTTCTTCTGAATTGTGATGATTGAAATGATTTCGAAAATCAATGCTCGAAGTGTCAATGGTGAACAATTCACCAGTCTCGGCATCCTCAAAATCAACCAAGCCCACATCAGGAATTAATTTTTCTGCCGGATCGTGAATGCGTGCACAAATGAGATCATGCTTTCTTCGGGTAGCAGAAATTTGTTGAAGAAATACTTCCACCCTCGATTCTTCCTCGAGTGGATTTTCAACAATTATATAGTCAGAAAGCAGGAAGACGACTGCCCTCCTGCGTAAGACTTGGTTAATAAATCGAATGCCAGTGCTGATTTCGGTACCTTTCGAATTGCATGAATGAAAAAGAATCTCTCGAAGAATTCTGAGCACATGTTTTTGTCCTTTAGCAGGGGGAAGATACAATTCTACCTGATCTGTAAATAAAAGTATCCCGACTTTGTCACCATTACGGGTTGCAGAAAAGGCAAGCAATGCAGCAAGTTCTGCAAGTTTTTCTCTTTTGCTCTGACTGTCTGATCCGTAAGAGAGGCTGGCAGAAACATCCACTGCAAGCATTATGGTTAGTTCCCTCTCTTCCCGGTACTGCTTGACGAAGGGGTTACCCATTTTGGCCGTGACATTCCAATCGATCGTCCGCACTTCATCACCTGGTTGATATTCCCTGACTTCTTCAAAATCGATTCCCTGCCCCTTAAATGCACTGTGGTAAGAACCAGCTAGTACCTCTGAAACCAGGCGGTTCGAACGAATTTCAATCTGCCTGACTTTTCGCAGAATTTCCCGTGTAAATTCGGGGTCGGGTTCGCTCATACTCTTAACCTGTTTCGAGCATTTAAAATAATTGGCAAGATTAGGGAACGGGAACCGTGTCGAGAATTTTTTGAATCACTTGGTCACTGGCAATGTTTTCAGCCTCTGCTTCATAAGTTACGATGACCCGATGTCGAAGGACGTCAGGTGCAACATCTTTAATGTCCTGCGGGGTGACAAAACTACGGCCCTGCATAAAAGCAACCGCCTTGCTAGCCATTGCCAGGCTAATGGTAGCACGGGGAGAAGCACCAAAGCGGATAAATGATTCGAGTTCAGAAGCTCCATGCTCGTTTGGGTTGCGGGTTGCTAATATAAGGTCGACCAAATATCCCTTCAACTTGTCGTCTAAATAAATATGATCGATTAATTTACGGGAGCGAAAAATTGTTTCGGCATCAACCACTGGGTTGACCTCTTTTTTTTCAGCAGAATTTGCGTTAGCATTCAAAATTTTTAATTCTTCTTCCCGATCGGGGTAATCTACCATCAGCTTCAGCATGAACCTGTCCATCTGAGCTTCAGGGAGCGGATAAGTCCCTTCCTGATCTATGGGATTTTCGGTGGCCAATACAAGGAATGGTTGGGGTAAGGGGTAAGTTTGATCTCCAATGGTTACTTGCCTCTCCTGCATGCCCTCAAGGAGTGCACTTTGAACTTTTGCCGGTGCACGGTTGATTTCATCCGCAAGCAGAAGGTTGGTAAAAATAGGACCTTTCTTGGTGGTGAACTCTCCTTGATTGGGACTGTAGATAAGAGTGCCTATTACATCTGCCGGCAAAAGATCGGGAGTAAACTGAATTCTCTTAAACTCCCCTTTGATGCAGTCGGCTAGCGTTTTTACAGCCAAAGTTTTAGCGAGTCCAGGTACGCCCTCCAGGAGAACATGGCCATTCGCAAGCAAGCCCATTATTAAACGATCGACCAAATATTTCTGACCAATAATAACTTGGCCGATCTCCTGCTTTAACAGGGAAATCCAGGCGGATTCATTTTTAATCATTTCCTGCTCTTCGGGAGCCGGTGCTTTAGTGGGAGAATCTAATGTGTTCATGGAAAGAATTCAAACAGACAAGCGTAACCGAACTGATTTTTTGTCCAAGGGAAAAGAGTCCAATTTCAACGAAAAGAAAATTTTTCAGCTTGCCGAGTGCAACTTGGTTGAAATGCTCGGACTTATTAGCCTAAACGAGTCACCCCCTATGCGATGCTAAAACTTAGTAAAGAATCCAGAAAAACCTTTCTTGCGTTATTACCCATTCCCATTGTCTGGATGGCTATTAATCATCTCGGTTACTTGGACTATCTCAAGACCAAGACTGTTGACTGGAGAATGGTCTACCGTGGAGAAATCCCCCAGGTTTCTGATGCAAGTGATACTGACATGGTAACGATTGAAGGGAATCGTTCTATTCCCAAAGTTCCAAAGGTTACCTATGTAAATTTTGATGCCGAGACTCTTTCCATGGATGGAGTTGGCGAACGGCCCTGGGATCGTGCTTTTTTTCGTGACACTGCAATGACCCTGTTGGAAAAGGGGAAGGCCAGATCAGTTGGTTTCGACTTTGGATTTACTCCCAAGAGCATGTCGAGTATGGTTCCTAAGGAAAATTCTTACCGTAGTGACCTCGCCATGAGTGAGTTGGTGGAAAAATTTCCTGATCAAGTTGTTTTGGGATGCCTGTATTCAGGTGTACCGACTCCCTTTGTAAAATCAATTGAAGCTAGTGCTTTCCCACCCATGTTTGTGGATGGTTATTCTTTGGATTCCCGGAAATTCAGTTATCCTGAATCCCCCACTTATCCACTACAAAGTTTCAGGGATGGAGATTATCTAGGTCGTATGGGTTCATTTACTGTCCCTCCGTTCCGTGCGGTTGATGAAATACCACGATGGGTTCCCCTTTGGTTTCCTGCTGGAGGAAAAGCTCACGCCTACAATATTTTAGGAGGCAAAAGAAGTGTGCTCGGATTTGAAATGTCTCGTGATAACCAACAAAAGATCAATGAGATTAAAAATGAGATTGAAGAATTAAAAATCACAACAAGTTCCTTACAAGATGAGATAGCAAGCGTGGGATTGAAACTTGCGGCTAAAACAGAACTCAAAGGTCAGTTAGACGACAAAATCTCATCCATGACTTTAATACTCGAAACCTTGGAAGGAACTGAAGAGGAAATAAATACACTAAAAGTAACTCTCCAAGCCAATCCAGCCTTAGCCAGTGTGCTGGAAGCCCAAATTAAATCCAGGCAGAATAAAATTCATGAACTTTACAGAGAGATGGCTTCCGAGCTTTTTCCATCGAAGGAAAAGAATGCCGATGTTGAGGAATTGAGGATTGAGTATACAAGACTCTCCCAAGAAATAACAAATTTTTCCAACACTCTTGAGGCAAATCCTGGTCTGGTCGCAGTGATTTCCCCTCAAATTCAGCAGCGTCAAAACCGCCTTTCTGAACTGAGTAAAATAATAGAGGATGCTGAACCTAATGGAGGTCAGGAAATCATTGAGCCGGATCAAAAAGATGCGATTTTAGCGAATTACAAGGATACGGTCGGACAAAAGCGGGCCGAACTTGAAAAAATTCTACCAACCTTAGGGGTTTTAGCTTCCAACCTTTCTAATCTTCAGGAAAAAATGAGCTCACTTGACTCCTCTTCTGAGCAAATGGAAAAAGAGTTACTTAAGCTGCAAGGTTATGCGGACACTGAACTTGTTGAGCATGATGGAACCCTGCGCCTGGTCTACAGAAGAGAAAGTGGAGATACTGGTCCAGGTGAACTGGTGGAAAGCCAGCCCAATGTTATGCCCTTAAATAAGGATGGGAACATTTACACCCTCGGCTTGGAGTCTCTCCTCGCTTATTATGGATTGTCTCATGAGGATGTTAGGATTTCACCTGATCAGTCGAAGTTTTCCATCATTGGAAAAGATGGTTCTACCCTGATTGAGGCTCCTCTGATTGAGGGGCAGTGGTTGGAAGTAAACTGGTTCTCCTCTTGGACAAATAAATTAACTGAAAAAGAATTGGTCCGTGAAGCAAAGCGGGCCTACGGAGATCAAGACATGACTGAGTATTTAAGGCTGGCTCCAGAAATTATTCGGTTGTTTCTTAGCAGGGTGGATGGACTTGATGTCCCAAGCATTAACTCAGAATTACCTGGGGTAATGGAGGGATTAGGGGTGGAGGAACAGCTTGTAAAATGGGCAAGCCTCTTAATTGAATCAAAACCTGAAGATTTAAATATTCCGAGCTTTGAACAGTTCCGAGCTGTAATCAATGGAATTGCCTACTATTTTATCCCTCCAAGCGTGTTATCCCCGTATAATCCAATGTGCGGGATGAAAGATATTTTAGATTATGGAAGATTTCATGATCAGGTTTCCGAGAACTTGAGTGCATTAAATGATTTCATCGAACGATTAAAAGGGCCGGATTATCTTTTAAAAATTGATCAGGCATTGGCTTCAGACCCTACCAACGAAAGCCACATAGCCCAGCGGGAGAAAATTTTAAGTGCAATTGAGGAAAATGAAAAAAACCTGGCTGGTCAGAGAGAAGAAATGCAAAGAATTGATAAATTCTTTTCCACTTTCAAAGATGCTATTGTGCTTATTGGTCCTGAGGAAAAAACATTTCAGGACTTGGCTCCCACACCTTTTGACAGTGCCGCTGTTCCAAAGGTAAGTGTTCATGGTAATCTCATAAAAACTCTGACCAATTCAGAATATTTACATCGTTTACCAATCAAGGTGGATCATGCAGCCACGCTTTTTATTTCTCTTTTAATGGCTTTTCTTGCAGTCTACCAAGGAAACCATGCGAGCTGGGTGCAGGCTGGCGGAGTTGTTCTTCTCTTAGGCTATGTTTTTCTGAGCTTTGAAACATTTGCCCAGTCCCATGTAGTCTGGCCTATTTCTGCACCAGCATGCGCAGGTCTTAGTACATCTTTTATTGGCCTGGCTGTGATGGTTGTGATTGAGCAAAAGGCAAAAGGCAAACTCAAGGGAATGTTTGGGAGTTATGTTTCCTCCGATTTGGTTGAGCAAATGGTAGCATCCGGTGAAGAGCCTTCTCTGGGCGGTGAGGAAACTGCAATTACTGCTTTTTTTAGTGATGTGCAGGCATTCTCTAGTTTTTCTGAACTCCTTACCCCTACCGGGTTGGTTGATTTGATGAATGAGTACCTGACCGCAATGACGAATATTCTTCAGGAAGAGAGAGGTACTCTGGATAAATATATTGGTGACGCAATTGTGGCAATGTATGGTGCCCCAATTCCGATGGATGATCACGCATATCAGGCAGTCAGAACTGCTATATTGATGCAGCAAAAACAAATTCAGCTTCGGGAAAAGTGGGTGCACGAGGAAGAAAAGTGGGGGAAATGCTATGGTTTGGTAACGAAAATGCAGACCCGGATTGGCTGTAATACAGGAACCGCAACGGTTGGAAATATGGGAGCACTTGACCGTTTCAATTATACCATGATGGGGGATATGGTTAATCTTGCCGCACGGTGTGAAAGTGGGGCAAAGGCTTATGGTGCCTATATTATGGTGACCGAGGAAACCAAAATTGCATCTGAGAAAACTAAAGACGATATCGCTTTTCGCTACCTCGATAAGATTGTTGTCAAAGGTAGGTCACAGCCGGTTGCCATGTTTGAGCCGACCGGATTTATGTCAGAATTGACCCAGGAAACTCAGGATTGCCTGGATTGTTTTAAGCAAGGAATTGATAAATATTTGTTACAAGACTGGGATGGTGCCTTGAACTTGTTTGAAAAAGCAAAAGACCTTGAACCGAATAAACCAGGTGTTACTCCAGGGGTCGCTGATAACCCATCGATTATATTGATCGACCGTTGCAAAGTTATGAAAGAAAACCCTCCCGGTGATGACTGGGATGGAGTATATGTCATGACTACAAAATAGGAAAGACTCCTATTTTATAAAGTAATCAGGCTCGTTGCCAGGCATCCATTTTAAGTTGCACCCCAGGCTGGGTTTTTGAATGGCAGGTGGAGGCTGATCCTGAATTAAAAGATCGACGGCATTTATAAGGTCGATTCCACTTGGGATGATTGAATTACCTGGTCTGGAATCATCATATTGCCCGCGGTAAAACAACTTTTGCTGATTATCAAAAAGATAAAAGTCAGGCGTACACGCTGCTCGGTAAGATTTTGCAACGCTTTGCTCCTTATCGAAAAGATATGGGAATCTGAATTCATACTCTTCTGCCAGTCTCTTCATTTTTTCAGGACTGTCGTCGGGGTATTTTAAGGTGTCATTAGAGGAAATAAAGATGACCTTAATGTCATAACCTTGCCACTTGTGACAATTTTGAGTCAATGAATTGAGGATGTGAATGACATAGGGGCAATGATTACAGATAAAAGAAACTAAGAGACCTTTTTCTCCTGCTGGTTCAGTAAGAGAAAATAGGCGATCCTCCCTTACATCTTGTAGCGTGAAACTTGGAGCGGTTGTTCCCAAGGGAAGCATGGTTGATGGCGTAGCGACCATATTTTTTAATTATTTGAATGGCTTGAATTTTTAAAAGAGTTTGAAAAAGTCTGATCATATTTAGAGAAGTATGCGGCGAGGATATCGCGTGCGATGGGTGCAGCCGTTAAACCTCCCTGTACTTGATCTTGGGGAATAACTCCTTCCACCAATACGGATATAGCGACTCTGGGATTATCGGCAGGGGCAAAGCCAATAAACCAAGCCAGGTTGAGTTTCATGTTGTGGTTGCGCCATTGTCCGGTTCCTGTTTTTCCAGCAATATCTACTCCTTCTATTCTACATCTTCGAGCGGTTCCATCCGTTGTTGCTTGTATCATTCCTTCTACAATTGCTTTGCGATGCTCTGGATTTACCAAGGGTGAAAATTTTTCAGTAGAGGTTCGGGGACTGTTTGTTTTAATAATACCAGGAATAAATTCACTTTTGTTTACGGCCAGCTTTGCGATGAAGCATGCCATTTGCAAGGGGCTTTGTCTCAAACCACCCTGACCTATTGAAATGTTGAAGGTATCTTCCATTGTCCACTTTACGCCTACTGTCTTTTTTTTCCATTCTGGGTCGGGTACAATCGGTGAATCTCTCAATGAGGGAAGGTCGAGAAGAGGCTTTTCAGACATACCCACTCTTCGGGCTTCATCAATTAACGCCGAATGGCCCATTTTTTCAGCACACCTAAAAAAGTAGACATTACAGCTTTGGGCTATTGCCTGCCTCAAATCAAGTTCCCCATGTTGGCCAGGGTGAACATGGCATTTCATCCCGCGATAGATTCCTTCACACATTAATGATTCATCTGCATGAATCGCAGATGATTTTAAACCGGCAAGTGCAGTAACTATTTTGAAAGGAGACGCAGGTGCATAACCAGGATGCCATGCACGCGGTAGCCAAGCTTCCCGCCTTTGTATCTCATTGAATGCAGCTTGAGAGATGTAGGGAGTCAAACTACTCAGGTCATAATTTGGTTTACTCGCAAGAGCGAGAATTTCAAAACTCTTCAAATCCAAAAGCACGGCAGCTCCAGGAGGAGGAGGAGGGGGGGCAATCTTAAAGGATTCAGGGTTGTTGATTCCCCGTTGAAGAACACCTTGTGCATATAAATGGCGAAGTAGATTTTGGGCGTCTGATACCGTTCCTTTAAATCCGGCAACCGTTGAGGCTTGTTTTCCAGTAAGAGGGAAGGGGGCATCCTTGAAAGCTGAAAGGAGCAATTCGGCCCTTACCTCGGTTTCATTCGTTCCTAAAAGTGCTCGGCTAGTTCTCCTTTCTAAAGTTCGAGCCCAGTCATTATCAGGCAGCCTACGCTGACTGGCAACTTTTGTAACCATTTGATCAATTGAATTTTCAGCAATTGTCTGCAAGTCCATATCTATGGATAACACAAGAGTTTTCCCTTTTTCCGAAGGCTGCCTTTCAACACGTTCAAATTTGGAGCCCATCGGGTTAACTAGCCAAATATCTCCACCATCTTTACCCCGAAGATGGTGATCAAATGTTTTTTCAACTCCTGCTTTGCCTGTTCTTCCCTGTAATTCAAAGGTGGCAAGATCCGAGCCTGAAAGAGTCCCCGGGTTAGCTTCATATCCACTGCCCACATAACCCAATACATGAGAAGCGAGGAACCGCTGAGGATAATGTCTGACCGCTTTTGCCTGAATTTGAATAGGTGAGTCTGGTGGGAGCTTTTCAATAAGCTTTGCATACTCCTGGTTGGTCAAATCTCCACAAAGTTCAAAAGGTAAAACCAGTCTTTGGAGCCAATGCTTTTTTAGAGCTTGCATGGTTAACTTTGAGTTTCTGCCAGTAATGAAATTAACTTTTTCAAGATAATCAGAAACAACGGAATAACGGGCTTCCCAAGTGTATGAAAATCCGGAAGTTGAAAAATCGAGAAAATCGACTTCATCCGATCCAAAAAGATTATCGAACCATTTATTAGAGCCCCTAATTTCTTTTACCTTAGTTTTTGGCCTCCCCATAGAATCAATTTCAAAAGGTAATGAAAATAGACCTGGGACTGATATCTCGAATAAATCTTGAGAATTTTGAATGATTAAAGATTCAAAATTTGCGGCTAGATCATGAGCAAGTTGAAGTTCCCAAATACCTCCTTTTAAAATGGTAACCCCTAATTGTTTTCCATTGCAAAAGAGTTCGGGCTTGGGTGACCCAGCAGTCAGTTTTCCCTTTAAGACAAACCCTCGATCACGGATTTGTGAAAATGACATACAATGTGCAATGAATTCATGTAAGGAAAGTTGGTTGCGTGCGGAAAAATCTTCTCTGATCTGATGAGAAAACCTTCGAATCTCAATTTTTCTTTTCCAAATTTCCTGACTTAACATTTCTAAGTGCAGGATGGCTGAGTAGTGAGCTTTATTGCCAATAAGCAAGCGATGTTCTCGGTCTAATACATCTCCTCTGGCACCGGGTCTAAGAATTCTTCGTTGACCCTGGAGCCTTTCTTTTTCCAGGTAATCGTCTTTTTGCCATATTTGTCTGGCGAAAAGATAAGAGAATAATATCAGGAATAGAGAGAGGTAAGCCCATGCGAAGATGCGAAATCGTCTTTTTTCTGGAAAGTATTTTTCAAAAAACTTCATCTCAATTAGCGTTTTCGGAGCTAAGATTTAAGTTCAAAAAATCAAGTAATGATGAGCAAAATTGAGGAAACCATATACCGAACGGTATAATGACGAGAGATGAGAGAAAAAGATCTGTGATTAGGCGTTGCCATTCCCAAGTCTGATTACCTGATGAGAAAAGAATTAGGAAAAGTGCCCAATTTAAACCGAGAAATAAATTGATGAAAACCTGAATGATGGTTGGGTAACTATGAATTCCACTTTTACCCACCTTGAAGATTTCTTGCCATACCAAGTATACGAAACAAAGAAAAAATCCGTGAAAACCAAGCAAAGCATAATTACTCAAGTCATAAAGAATTCCAGATATGAAAAGAATTATCAGTGCCCTAACTCGATCAAGAAATAAAAGAGCGGGCATAAAAAAAAGAATTGGTGCGTACACAAAAAAACCAAGTTTGCCCAAGTTTGAATTTAAGATTCCCAAGCAAAATAAGAGTATAAAATTTGAAGCCAGAAGAGTAACGAATATTTTATTTGTTTTTTTCATTCTTCTTTATGGCAGAATTCAGAGTGCTGGGACCAATAGAGTGACTTCAGAAATATTACTGATACTAAAAGGAAGGTAAACCTTTCCGTTTTTGAACAAACCATCTCCACTCTCTTCAAGCGATGTAACCCTGCCAATCGGCAAACCATGAGGGAAGGTTCCGCCAAGTTCAGATGAAACAAGTAAGAGAGGATTTTTTTCACTTGCTTGAAGATCATGAGGGACATCAAAAACCATTCCCCACGGTCTTCCTCCAGGGCTAATTCCACCACCTTGAAAAGTTACGGGCCGATTATCTCCTCTAAATGACGCTACAATTCGAAAATTTGAATTTGATGCAAGTTGAACCTCCGATGATCTAGAACTCACATTTGATAGCCTCCCTACCACCCCGTCCCTATTAATCGCACCCAAGCCTGTGTATAAGTTGTGCTGAACCCCTTTTCGGACTGTAAGCGATTGCCACCAAGCAGACAATGAACGATGACTAACTCGTGCGATGACAGGCCGGTATGACATGGAAGGATCCAGTCCAATACTAGATTCAATTGCTCGGATATGTGCTTTTAAGTTATTTATCCTTGTTAATTCAGTCTCTAGCTCAGATTTTCTGAACTTTTGGATATGCCAGTCCGATTGGATTCTGGAAAGGTCCCTGTTTTTTTCAATCAGAGTTTTTTTGGAGTCGGTTTGATGACCCCAGTAATCTGAGAGATCAGAAATTCTCGAGGTAATTTCCCAAAGTGGTGCCTGGAACTCGTCAAAAGAACTTTGAATAATGATTTTCCACCCAAATGGGATAAAGATCCATCCCAAAAGAAAGAGTCCAAGTATGGCAAATGGTCCGATTCGGGGCCTGTCCTTGGGAGCGGCCAATTTAAGAAAAAATTATTGAGTGACTAAGCGGTCGATCTGTTCCCTGCTAAGGCTGTCTAGTAAGTTTAAAAACTCACCAGTCCCATTAGCCACGCAACTTAGTGGGTCCTCGGCTTGAATTACGGTAAGTCCCGTTGCATCACTTATTACTTGATCCAAGCCACGGATTAGAGCTCCCCCTCCAGCGAGGACAATGCCCCGATCGATTAAATCGGCTGAGTGTTCGGGCTGACAACGATCCAATGCATTTTTGACTAGATCCGTAATTTGTTGCACCACTTCTTTGAGAGCTTCTTCCCTAATTTCTTGTGAAGTGATATGAATTGTTTTTGGCAGTCCAGCTGTAGAATCCCTGCCCCTTACATCCATGCTGAGTTCACCAGAATCCAGTGGAGCCGCGGACCCCACGGTAAATTTAATTTCCTCGGCCGTTCTTTCACCGATAAGTAGTCCGTAGGCCCGCTTCATGTAAGCAACAATGGCTTCATCAAGTTCGTCACCTCCCACACGGATACTTCTTTGAAAAGAAACTCCGGAAATAGAGATAATAGCAACTTCAGTTGTTCCTCCACCAATATCTACAATCATATTGGCGTATTCATCATGAATGGGTAAACCGGCACCGATGGATGCTGCCATAGGTTCTCCAAGCAAAAGAACTTCCCGTGCACCGGCACGAATGGCGGAGTCCTTGACAGCTCTTTTTTCAACTGCAGTGATTCCAGAGGGAACGGCAATCACCACTCGTGGAGGTACTAATTTTCTTTTGTCTACTTTTTCAATAAAGTAACGAAGCATAGCTTCAGAAATCTCAAAATCAGCAATAACCCCATCTTTCATAGGGCGTAGCGCTTCGATTGTGCCAGGGGTCCGACCAAGCATTCTCTTTGCCTCAGACCCGACAGCACATACTTTTTTACTAGTTTTGTATCTCGCGACAACACTAGGTTCTCGTAATACAATACCCCTGTCCTTAACAAAAACCAATGTATTAGCCGTGCCTAGGTCAATACCGATATCATTTGAAAGAAAGCCGAATAGGTTACTAATCATGAAAATTGAAAGTATATCCTATGTTTGTCTGCACTTTTGGCATACTGTCAAAGAGAAAGCATTCACAATTAGAAAATGGATCTAAGCATAACCGACTGAACTTTTGAGGAGAAAAAGATTTACTCACTTTTGTTTCGTTACTTTGCATTCACTAATCGCAATGACAAATAGACCGCCCACGGCTAAAAAAAGCGAATAAAACTGGCCTCTCGATATGCTTAATATTAAGGAAGCATCAGGTTCTCTGAAAAATTCGCCCAATATTCGAGCAATCGCGTATGCAAGTAGGAATTCACCGCCTAGACGACCTGGTGCTCGCTTGATTACATTTGTTTTCCAGAATCGCCATTGAACAAAAATAAATACTGCAGCCCCTTCTAGAAAAGCAGCATAAAGTTGAGAGGGGTGACGTGCTATTCCCAAAGCAAATTCAGGTGCCCTTGGAAACAAAATGCCCCAAGGTACTTCAGTAACTTTTCCCCAGAGTTCTCCATTAATGAAATTTGCAATTCGTCCCAAAAAGAATCCAGGAGGAACCACAGTAGCGATTAGATCCGCAACTGGCCAAAAGCTTTGCTTTGACTGTTTGACATACCATACCGTAGCCAGGATAACGCCAATAAAGCCACCATGACTGGCCATGCCTCCCTCCCATACTCGTAAGATAAAAAGGGGATCTTCGATAACTCTTTCAGTTTGGTAAAGAACTGCATAACCAATTCTGCCTCCCAAAATTACTCCCAGAATTTGAAAAGTCATCAAGTTGATGCACTGCTCTTTATCATATGGACTTTTTCCCAACTTGAAAGCACGAACAAGTAATAAATAAGCGATAAAAAATCCTGCCAAATACGAAACACCATACCACCTTATTCCTCCAGGGCCCCATGTTGTCCACGAGCCTGAAAATTCAATTAGAAATGGACTGAGATTATGAACCCAGTAAGCTTTGGTTTCTTCAATCGAAAACATCAAGCAGAGGACTTTGTGTTGGGACCATTTTTATCTGCCAAGTGTCTGCGTCTAGCTAATTCACGCATGTCCACGGCTAGGTCATCATGTTCAAATATTTCCTGACCGAGTATACTTTCAACAATATCCTCCAAGGCAAGGACACCTGATACAGAACCAAATTCATCGACAATAACGGAGAGTTGGCAATGTTCGGACAAAAGTAAACGCAAAGCTTTATCTGCTGAAGCATTTTCAGGTATAAATAAAGGCTCTTTCGAAAAAAATGTAAGTGCTTGATCGCCTTGCTTTTCGATCATTGCATTGTAAAGGTCGCGCCGACGCACGATTCCAGTTACTTGATCAATGTTGTCATCATAAACAGGAATTCTTGCAAATGGAATATTAGGATGAGCTTCAAAAGCTTCATTGGCGGATATTGTCTCGTTCAAAGCAAAGGTAACGGTTCTCGGAGTCATAATTTCTGAGACTTTTAGTTCATCGAGCCGTAAAGCATTGGTAACCCAGTCGCTTTCTTCATTTCTTAATGTGCCGTCTTTAGCACCTTTTCGAGCCAACAATATGATTTCCTCTTCATCTTCTTCAGCTTTTTTTTCTTTTTCTGGAACCACGAGGTTCATGGTCACTTTACAAAATTTAGAGATTGGTGACATAGACCATCTCACAAGGAATAAAGGAGGCACTAAAAAAGGAAGCAATTCAGCCCGTTTAGATACAGTTATATTCTTAGGTAAAATTTCTGCAAAAAAAAGAATCCCAGCAGTCATCCCGCAGGCAAAGAGAAAGAGGGAGTTTTCACCGCCACCAAATGTTTTTTCAGCCAATCCCCCGACTAAAGTAGCCCCGAGTGTATTTGCAATGGTATTGAGGCTAAGAATTGCAGAACTTGTCTCATCAATTTCTTGGCGATATTTTTTTAAAAGACGACCTCTTTTAGGAGCATGATTCTTGAAGTTTTCAAGTTCAGCAGTAGTTACGCTTAGAATCATTGCCTCGAGAATCGAGCATAATGCAGAAACGCCAATGGTGAGAACTATGGCAAGGACCAGCTGGGAGGTCATGGGGTCGAAATGGTATTATTTTTGTCCGAGCAATAGCTCATTTGTAGTGACAAACAAAACCTTGCTTGCCATGTTTGCAAGCTCGGATGATAACAGAGTTAAAAAAACTTCACCTGCATGATTATCATGCTGAAAATCATGCAAAATTTGCTGAATTTGCCGGCTGGGAGATGCCACTTTCCTATGGAAGTTCATTAGACGAGCATAATGGTGTTAGAAGTGACGCCAGAGTGTTTGATGTTAGTCATATGGGGCAATTGAAAGTCTCAGGTCATGCTGCATTAAAATTTCTTAACTATATTTTAACTAATGACTTAAGTAAATGTGAAGTTGGCTTCGCTCAGTATTCTCTTCTTTGCAATGAAAAAGGTGGGGTCATGGATGATTTGATTGTCTATCGTTTGAGCAAGGATGAATTTATGCTTTGCGTTAATGCTTCAAATGTTGAAACAGACTTTGCCTACTTAGAAGAAAAAATCAGCGAATATGACTGTGCTATTTTAAATCTTTCTAACCATTTTGGACTGCTTGCCATCCAGGGACCTTCCACAATTGCTTATTTAAGCAAAATGATTGATGTTGATTTATCCAAAATTTCAAAAATGGGATTTGTAAAAATTCAACTTTTTGATGAGGAATGCATTGTCGCCCGTACAGGTTACACTGGTGAGGATGGCTTTGAGATCTACTGTCCTAATCAGGAAATTTTTAAGCTCGCTGAATTATGTCAGAAATCAGGATTGAAATGGGCAGGATTAGCGGCTCGGGACAGTTTGCGTTTAGAGGCAGGGTTTCCCCTCCATGGCCATGAATTGTCAGACTCGATTTCTCCTATTCAAGCAAAACTTGGATGGGCAGTAGGATGGAATAAACATTCCTTCGTTGGTGATCAAGCCCTTCTTCATGAAAAAGAAAGCGGAGCGAAAATGCAAGTTGAGCACTATGAAGTCGTGGGAAGAAGAATTCCCAGAAGCGGGTCAACTATTCTAGATTCAAATGGCACTGTTGCTGGTAAAGTGCTTTCAGGAGGATTTTCTCCAGTCTTGTCTAAACCAATAGGTACTTGCCTAATAGACAAAAAATCTTGGGATAATTGTTCGCCAAAAGGATGGAGAACTTTTGCAGGAAAGCAAGAAGTGGAAATAATTTTTGGAAAACCTGCTTTAAGGAAAGTAAGAGATCAAAGAAAATGATTTCTCGTAAATCAAAAAAAGTAATTTAATCGTTCTCTTTAATGTTTTTGGATTCATGAAATCCACGAATGATAATATCAATTCCTGAAAAGTTGCTAAAATTCAAATTTTCCAGCATTACAGTTTCAATGTTTTGTTTTAGTAACCTTCTGGTATTTTTGACATTAACACCTTCTGCTAAGCGGATTTTTACTTTCAATCTTAGTTTCGATCTTTGTAGATTGATGTAGGTTGATGGTGAATGTATCCCATCTATATAAAGGCAGGATTTTCTTACCAATTCCCGCAGTGCTTGAGGAGTGATTGTTACACTGCCTTCATCATCTTTGAATACGGGAACGAGTTCTGTTCTGAACCGTCGAAATAACCACCACAAAAAAACAAGAATAATAAGCACAAACAATCCGTACCAAAAGACAGGACTATTGAAGGCCTCAGTGGCACTTGAGTTAATGTAATCCTTTAATTGACCAAGCATAATGCACTTGGTGGATCAAGTTAATCAGAATTAGGACCTGACCATGAGTCATCCTCGTCGTCTTGTTGTTCCAAAGTATCTTTCTTAATGTCATCAATAACAACATTAATGATTTTTGCGTGATTTCCAGTCATTGAAAGAATTTGGTCACGAATAGCATCTTGGATTTGGGTGCCTGTTTTAGCAAGGTCTACTCCGAATTTCAAAACCACTCTGACTTCAATCTCGTATCCTCCATCATCACATTCAGTAACGCTAACTCCACGCTCTGATTCTTTCTTGGAAAAGAAATCAGTCAACCCCTCTACTACACCAGCACCTCCAACATTTACTACCCCTTTGACGGATTGAGTAGCTAATCGAACGATACCGGCAATAACACTATGATTAATTCGGATGGTGCCTAAACCACTTGATTGCTCACTTAGGTTAGGTACAGAATCATCGATGTCATGGTCGTTGTTTTTTTTAGTCATGGGAAGGAATGGTTATTCTATTGGGGTTTTTGAAAGACATCTTTGGGTGCACGAGAGAGAAACTCCTCAATATATGAAGTGGTAGCTTCTCCTTGGCGAAACCCGGGATCGAGGATAACTGCTTTGAGAAATTCAATATTGGTATCAATTCCTCTAACGATGTATTCACTTAATGCTCGGTACATCCGATCCAGAGCTATTTTTCTGGTGCTGCCAAATGTAACAAGTTTTGATATCATACTATCGTAGTAAGGGGAAACCGTGTATCCTCCATATGCATGAGAATCAACCCGCACCCCGTGACCACCTGGAGCATAATAAAGGTCAATGGTTCCAGGTGATGGTGAGAAGTTGCGTGCAGGGTTTTCAGCACAAATTCTGCATTCAATTGCATGCTTGTTTATGCTTACCTCTTTCTGAGAGATAGATAATCGGTTTCCTGAGGCAATTTGAATTTGTTCTTTGATCAAGTCGATACCCGTTACTTCTTCGGTCACCGCATGCTCAACTTGGATCCTCGTATTCATTTCAATGAAGTAGAAGTTCCCGCTAGCATCTACTAAAAATTCAATTGTCCCCGCATTGACATAATCAGCAGCGAGAGAAGCTTTCACGGCTGCCTTACCCATGCGGGCTCTTAGATTCTTATCGAGGAAAGGGGAGGGGGCTTCTTCAATAACTTTCTGATGTCTTCGTTGAACAGAGCAATCACGTTCACCTAAATGAATTACATTACCGTGCTTGTCTGCTAAGACCTGAAATTCAATATGCCGGGGGTTTTCCAAATATTTCTCCACATAAAGTGCACCATTTCCAAAGGCTTTTGTTGCTTCAAGCTTTGCAGACTGAAATTCTCGGGCAAAGGTGACAGCGTTGTGGGCAATTCTCATACCTCTTCCGCCACCACCCGCAACAGCCTTTATGATAACAGGAAAACCAATTTTCTGGGCAACTTTTATGGCGTCATTTTCATTTTCAATGGGACCGTCACTACCTGGAATAATAGGAACACCGGCTTTTGCAACAGTCTCCCTCGCCATTGCTTTGTCTCCCATTTTGCGAATGGTTTCAGCTTTAGGACCGATGAAATTGATATTGCACGAGGCACATTGCTCCGCGAATTCAGCGTTCTCTGATAAGAAGCCGTAACCGGGATGAATTGCATCAACATCAGCAATTTCCGCAGCACTTAAGATTCGATCTGCTCGAAGATAACTCTCTGAACTTTGTGCAGGACCGATGCAAATTGCTTCATCAGCGAGTTGTACATGCAAGGATTGTTCATCGGCTTCCGAATAGACTGCAAGAGTTTGAATGCCAAGCTCTCTGCAGGCACGAACAATTCTCAAGGCGATTTCGCCCCTATTTGCTATGAGGATCTTTCGAATCATTCCAAAATAATGATCAGGATCTTATTTTGAAAAGCGATTGTCCGAACTCTACGCTGCTTCCATCTTCCACCAAGATGTCAACAATTTCTCCGGAAATCTCCGATTGTATTTCGTTCATGACTTTCATTGCTTCAATAATGCAAAGGGTATCACCTTTTTTAACCGAGTCCCCGACTTTAACAAATGCCGGATCGTCAGGAGAAGGCTTACGATAAAAGGTTCCAACCATGGGAGATTCAAAAACTGCCAGATCGTCCTTAGTAGAATTCTCAACTTTCGTATCAGCGACTTGAGGAACAGAACTCGTCGTTGTAGGAGAAGGTGCTTGAACGACAATTTCTCTGATTGCATCCTGACCGGGTTTGACTGCTCCAGGTCTGGCCATCCGAAGTTTGATATCTTTTAACTCTATTTCTAATTCGGTCAGATCTGATTTCTGCACCAAAGAAATAATTCCTTTCAGTTCGCTTAAGTCCAACTTAGGTTCCTCCGGTTTGATGATTAAACATAGTTTATATCAAATCTTATTTCCAAAATCATGCAATGATTGATTTAATTTAACTAATGGAAAATTTATGGCAAAGATACAATTATTGGTCTGGACTAATATGAATTCGCCAGTCCGGGTTATCCCATGGTCCACTAATTTTGATGGTACTCATTTTAGGGAAGGGGTCGGCAAAATTAACTAATTGTCTAACAAGGGGGATAGTAAGATTACCAGCTATTTTGAGATCTGCCATCAAATCTACCTCCTCTGAATCGATGTTGATTGATCCTTTTGCTGTAAGCAAAGATAAAGGTCCAGATAGGTTAATTTTATCAAAATGCATAAACTCGTGATCGAGATGAAAAGGTGCCTCCAGTCGATTAAAACTAAGTGCATCGGATGGTAAGGGTAAATTAAACGCACCAAGTTTTGACCGGATTCCGCCAAGAAAATTAATATTACCTACTTCAACATCAGTAAGAATGCAGATGCCTGATCCTTTGAACTGTAGAGGATCGGATGCAGGTCCTTCAGCTAACAGGGATAGGTTTAATTTACCAGCAAGTTTATCTTTATTAATTTTCTCATCTTTGATTGGAGCAGAAATATTTTCTTTCTTTTGCTTGTGATCCATGAGGTCGGCCCTTTGCAAAGAATTGATAAGTTGATACCTGTCTGCATTATCCAGATTAAATTTGATCTTAATTCTGTCAGATTCTCTGGACAGTTCCTCAAACAAGAGCACACCACTCCCATTAGCTATTTCAACCTTGGGGAAGTGTCCCTTGGTTATTCCCTTTTCACTTTCAATGTTTCCAGAGAGTGAACGAATTGGAATTCCGTGATAAGAAATTGGAACAACTGACTCTATTCCAATATTAAAATGAGAAAAGTTTGCGTCAGAAATAAGGGT
>JAYQBI010000003.1:0-23988 GCA_038137235.1 Opitutales bacterium
GCCATATCAGCGGCATCCCCAAGCCTCGGGAGAGCTAACTTGTAGATCCGAGTGTAACCTCCATTGCGACCTGTAAATTGATCTACTAACTCATCAAAGAGTTTGGAAACAGCTTTCTTGTTTCGAAGTCTAGAAATCGCAAGTCTCCGATAATGAACCTTCCGGGCACTATCCTCAGATAAATGGGCTTTCTTAGCTAAAGTAATTAGCTTTTCAATAGCAGGTCTTAAAGCCCTTGCTTTTGCTAAGGTTGTTTTAATTCGCCCGTGCTCAATTAAGGAACATGATAAATTAGCCACCAATGAAACTCGGTGAGCAGATTTTACTCCCAATTGATGATTGTGCTTGCGGTGCCTCATGGGGATATACGGTTATTGGTAATACAGATGATTAATTGGTTGCGGATTCAAGTAAGCGATTTTCGAACTTCATGCCCAAAGATAGACCAAGTTGTTCGAGTTTAGCCTTTATCTCATTGAGAGATTTCTTTCCAAAGTTTCGGTACTTAAGCATTTCAGGCTCAGATTTGGTAGCCAACTCGCCCACCGTAGTTATATTAGCGTTATTTAAACAATTAGCCGCACGGACAGATAATTCAATTTCGTTAACACTCATACTCAGCAAATTCTTGAGTCTGTTTTGCTCCTCACTAACTTGTTTTGTATTACTTTCAAATTCAATTTGTTCTTCGCTGATTTGATCAAATACATCAAGGTGATGACGCAAAATTGCTGCAGATTGTTTTAATGCATCGTCTGGACTAATTCTTCCGTCAGTATGAATCTCTAATATTAACTTATCGTAGTCAGTCATTTGACCCACGCGGGTATTTTGAACATCATATTTAACTAGTTTGACTGGACTGTATAGAGCATCGACATTAATCATGCCAATAGGCTGGTTTTCCTGCTTGCTGTCCTCGCCCAAACAAAATCCACGACCTACGGTAACATCCATTTCAGCAAATACCTTTTGCTTGCGATCGTTGGTAAGAATTACTTGCTCGGGGTTGATAATTTCAATTCCCTCAACAGGAGAGATGTCTCCTGCAGTTATCTCGCCTTCTTTTTCAACATCTAAAGTGATAACTGCTGGTTCAGATTTATGATTAATGATTAGAACTTTTTTAAGATTCAATACAATATCAGTTACATCTTCTACAACACCATCAACACTCTGAAACTCATGCTGCACTCCGTCCATTTTCAATGAAGAAATGGCGGCTCCTTCAATAGAACTTAGAAGGACACGACGAAAAGCATTTCCAACTGTATGGCCGTAGCCAGTTTCAAAAGGATCAGCAATGAATTTTGCATACTTATCTGTAGCAGTTTCTTCTTCCTTAATTAAACGATTAGGGAGTTCAAATTTTCCAAGTCTAGTAGCCATGGTATTTATTTGTGTTTGAGTGATATTAAAATTAACGACTGTAAAACTCGACGACGAGCTGAACATTTATACTTTGTTCGAGTTCCTCGGGTTGAGGAAGCCTTGTGACTGTTCCCTGTAAGGAGTCTGCTTTAACTTCTAGCCAAGGCGGAGTGTTGTTATATTGCGAGCCATCCAGATTTCGGGTGGCTACTTGTCGAGATGAAGTTTTTTCACGTACTGTCAAATCGTCACCAACAGAAACTTGAAAGCTTGGAATATCAACCTTTTGACCATTGATAAGGAGGTGTCCATGATTCACAAACTGCCTTGCAGATTTGCGTGTTTTTGCAAAGCCTAGCCTGTAGACAACATTGTCCAACCGAGTTTCCAAATAAGTGAGAAAGTTTTCACCAGTAATTCCTTGTTTTCTCTTCGCTTTTTGAAATAGATTTCGGAACTGTTTTTCTGTGAGACCATACATCAAGCGAAGTTTTTGTTTCTCCAATAATCCGGCACTGTAATCGCTTGCTTTTCTCCGAAAATTTGGTCCATGTTGGCCAGGGGGATAGGTGCGGCGCTCAAAAGATTTATTCGCAGGGAAAATCGCCATCCCAAACCGGCGATTTATGCGAGTGGTTGGTCCTGTGTATCGTGACATAATGTAAAGCTTTGAATTTTTGGTTTAAACCCGTCTTCTTTTTGGTGGACGACAACCATTATGGGGAACGGGAGTAACATCAATGATTGCAGAGACATTAAATCCAAGGCTCTGAAGCGCCCTTATGGCGGAGTCTCTTCCCATACCCGGCCCCTTTACCTTGACTAATACTTCTTTCATTCCGTGGGACATTGCCACTTTTCCTGCATCTTGGGTAACAACCTGAGCTGCATAAGCAGTGGATTTACGAGAACCGCGAAAATTGCATTTTCCTGAACTGGACCAGGAAATTACATTACCTTTCATATCAGTAAAAGAAACTTTAGTGTTGTTGAAGGTGGCAACAACATAACAAATTCCAGATGATATATTTTTACTGCCCTTTGCTTTTCGAACTTTGACCTGCTCAATGTTTGCACCTAATAAATCCTCAGCTGTTTCTTCCTTTTTTTCAACCTTGGATTCAGTCGATTTAGGCTCTTCTTTGATAGAAGTCGTAGATGAGTTTTCTGAGGAAACAGACTCCTCAGATTCGTCTTGGTTTAATTTTTCTTCTTCGCTCATGAAAATGTGGGGTAGGGCAATTAGCCTTTACGAACAACTCCAACAGTCTTGCGACCTCCTTTTCGTGTTCTCGCGTTAGTGATAGTTCTTTGTCCACGCACTGGTAAGCCTCTTTGGTGCCTAAGCCCACGATAACTCCTTATGCTTTGCAGGCGTTTTAGGTTGTTGGTTATTTGCCTACGCAAATCTCCTTCTACCATAATCTTATTATCGATTATATAGTTACTAATCAGACTAAGTTCTTGTTCAGAAAGTTCTTGCGTTCGTCTATCTGGATCAATTCCTGTTTCCTCGAGAATTTTGAGGGATCTGGTTGGTCCAATTCCATAAACATATCGTAAGGAATACGATATCTTTTTACGATTTGGAATGTCTACTCCTAGTAATCTGGCCATAATGATTTTAAGTTAAAATGATTAGAGGTTTAGGCTCCTTTGAAGAAATATGCGAGTAACCCGAAGGCAAAAAGTGCAATTGATATGATAATCAAGGGTCTCCATTGGGCTTCAAAATCTTTGAGTTCCAACGATTCAATCCCACGGTTCGACGCTGTGGACCGTCCCTTAATTCTACCTTTGCGCAAAAAGCCATCGTAATGTCTCTGCAGTAAAAAGGTTTCAATCTGCCTCATGGTGTCCAGCACCACCCCTACGATAATAAGCATTCCAGTGCCTCCAAAAAAAGTGGCTACATTGTAAGAAACATTTGCTGTTTTAAATATAAAGTCGGGAAAAACGGCGATTATGGTCAGGAAAACTGCACCAGCGAGGGTTAATCGCGTCATGACAAAATCCAAGAATCGAGCTGTGTGATCTCCTGGTCTCACCCCGGGAACATACCCGCCGTTCTTTTTTAAATCATCAGCAATTTGAACTGGTTTAAACATAATCGACACCCAAAAATAACTGAAAACCAGAATAAGACCGCCGTAAACTAGGTAATAGAACCAACCTCTTCCTGCAAAAGCGTTAGCTAAGTCGATTGCCCAATTCGTTTCGTTTGGTGAATCGGCTATAGCGGCTCCCAATGTTCTTAGGAGTTGGGCTGGAAACATAAGAATTGCACTAGCGAAGATAACAGGCATGACGCCTGCATAATTTACTTTTAGAGGCAAGAAAGAGCTCTGTCCTCCAAAAACTTTTCTGCCAACCATTCTTTTTGCGTACTGCACAGGAATTTTTCGTTGAGCCTGAGTAACAGCGATGATACCGCCGACAACAAGGAGGAATAAACCAATCATCAAAGAAGCCTTAACTATGACCATGTTGTCTTCCGCAGGCGCAAGAAAGATTAAGGAATAAGCGTCCGCCAATGCCTTTGGCAAATCAGCCAAAATGCCTACTGTTATGAGAAGAGAAATACCATTTCCAATCCCGCGCTGTGTAATTTGTTCACCAAGCCACATTAAAATTAGCGAACCAGTGGTAAGGAATATGATAGAGTTGATTAAGAATAGAGATGGTGAGGATGACACTACAATATCCCCCAAGGGCTGACCGTCTAAACCAATCTCTAAAGGGTTAAATCCCATAATTAAACTTCCCGGACTATCACGCAGTGCTACAGCTAAGAGACCGCCTTGAACCAGACATATCAAAATGGTGAGATATCTAGTGTATTGCGATATTTTCTGTCTACCTGGTTCACCCTCCTGTTGCAACCTCGCAAGGTGAGGGAAAACTGCCCCCATTAGTTGCATAATAATGGAGGCACTGATGTAAGGCATGATACCTAAAGCGAAAAGGGCACCATTTAAAAGAGCTCCCCCTGTAAACATGTTGTAGAAACCTAGTATATCATTGCCCCCAGAATCACTTCGAGTTTGTTCCCGAAGTTCAAAAAATTCTTTAATTGGAGAGGGATCCACCCCGGGCAATGGTATATTGGCACCAACTCTAGCAATAAAAAGCAGAGCCAAGGTAAAGAAAATCTTTTGCCTAAGCTCTGGTATTTTTAAAGAATTAGTGAATGCAGAGAGCATAAAATGATTAAGATTGCTTTAATGATCCACCGGCAGCTTCAATTTTCTTAACTGCTGAAGTTGAAACATAGTCTACATCAACAGTAAAAGGTTTTGAAATATCGCCAGCACCGAGTAACTTTACCTGTTTGGCGTTGGCTCGAACTAAGCCCACTTCTTTAAGTGATACTAAGTTTACAATGTCACCGGAAAGTTTTTCCAATTTTCCAACATTTATAACTGCAATTTCTTTTTGGAAACGAGCACGATTAAATCCGCGTTGTGGAAGTTTACGATAAAGAGGCATTTGACCTCCCTCAAATCCAGCACGCAAAGAGTAACCTGATCTGGCACCAGCACCTTTATGGCCACGACAACAAGTCTTTCCATGACCGTTTCCTTCGCCCCTTCCTACACAACGCTTCGGACGGTTTGCACCTGATGGTATATTATTTTGCTTCATATCAGTTAAATCTGTGGATAACTAAATGGTTATTGAGTTAAAAGAGATTCATCCGTTTCCGAAGTAAATGCAGGTCCACGAACCTTTTCGCCTCGAATTGAGGAAATTTCTTCAGCTGATCGCATCTCGGACAATCCTTTCATGGTAGCTGCAACAATTGAAAGTGGGTTATTAGAGCCAAGAGATTTAGAAAGTACATTTTTAACACCTGCTCCTTCCAGCACGGCACGTACTCCACCTCCTGCTATGATCCCAGTACCCTTACGAGCGGGCCTGAGTAAGACCTTGCCTCCATCAAAATTAGCAAGTACGGGATGTGGAATTGTTTCTCCTTGCAAAGAAACTGGTCGCATGGCTTTTTTGGCTTGATCTGTACCCTTACGAATAGCATCTGGAACCATTTGCGCTTTACCATAGCCGTAGCCTACATTGCCCTTTTGGTCACCCACGACAACAAGTGCAGCAAAACTAAAACGGCGACCACCTTTGACTACTTTAGCACAGCGATTCACATGGACAACTTTTTCGAAAAGTTCTTCCTCCTCCAATACAACTTTTGGCTGAGATTTCGATGATTTGTTTTTTGTATCTGCCATATTATTAAAACTCCAAGCCAGAACTGCGAAGTGCGTCTGCAAATGCTTTGACGCAACCATGGTATTTTCTGCCTGCACGATCAAAAACCACGGTCTTGATGCCAGCATTAGAAAGTTTGAGCGCAAAAGCAGAACCTATTTTTTCAGATCCAGAAATGTTAGGAAGACAATCGTTTAACTCCTTTTCATTTGATGATATCGCCACGAGTGTAGTTGAAAGATCATCGTTTATACATTGAGCATGAATGTTTTTGTTAGTAAAACGAACAGTCAGGCGCGGGCGGTCTTGTGTGCCTATTATTTTTTTACGGATGCGCCAACGACGCTTTTGAAGTAGATCTCTTTTCTTGGCTAAATTCATAAGATTAAATGGGAAATTATGCGGATTTTTTGCCTTCCTTTCGGCGAACAAATTCTCCAACTATTCGGACCCCTTTGCCTTTGTAAGGCTCAACTGGGTAGTAACTCTTGATCTCGGCGGCAAGTTGCCCGACTTTTTGTTTATCAGCACCTTCAACATGGATTTTTACATTGTCGGCGACGGTCACACTTACTCCATCAGGTATGGGGTGGTTGATGGGGTGGGAATATCCTAATTCTAAACCAATTTCATTACCTTTTACTGCAGCACGAAATCCAACACCCTCGATCAAGAGATCCTTGGAATATGGATTGGTCACTCCATGAACCATGTTAGCGATAAGGGAGCGAAAGGTTCCTTGAATAGCTTTGGACCCACGAGTTGAGTCGCTTGGTTTAATTAGAATTTGCTCATCAGAAATATCTATAGATATTGATTCATGAAGAGTTTGCTCAAGTTCACCTTTAGGGCCCTTTACTTTAACAACTTCATTTTCTGAAGAAACCTCAACTCCTGAAGGGATAGCGATGGGTAAATTTCCTATTCTACTCATACCTTAATTCTCCTACCAAACGGTGCAAAGCAACTCTCCACCTAACTTTTCCTGGCGGGCAGTACGGTCGTCAATAATACCTTGAGGAGAACTAATTATGGAAATGCCAAGACCGCCGAGAACGCTCGGTATGTCCCTGTAGCCACAATATGATCTACGCCCGGGTTTACTGACCCGACTAATTCCTTTTATAGCATGTTTCCCAGAAACATACTTTAATTCAATCTCTATCGTCTTGAATCCGTTACTGTTGTCGCCCTCCTTACAACCCGCTACAAAACCTCTATCTTGGAGAATTTTGGCTATACCCGCCCGTAAGTTTGAGTGAGGATATGAACAACTTGATTTTCCAGCAAGTCCAGCGTTTCGAATAACTGTAATGAAATCACCTATTGTATCGTGTACTGACATAATAAAATAATTTGTTTACCAGGAAGATTTGATCACGCCAGGCACTTTGCCTTGTAATGCAAGTTCGCGAAATGAAATTCGTGAAAGTCCAAATTTTCTTAGAACTGCTCTTGGTCTTCCTGTTAGTGAACATCTTTTAACCAATCGAACGGCTGAAGAATTTTTAGGCAACTTTGTCAGTTTAGCTTGTGCAGCATAGAAATCCTCCTCGCTGGTATTCGGGTCGTTTAGAATTTTCTTTAAAGAATCGCGCTTGGCAGCATAGCGAGCAACTAAACGCTCTCTCTTTAAATTTCTCTGAATTGCAGATTTTTTTGCCATAAAAAATAAAATTAAGGGATGTTATGCAGCTTGCTGAGCAGGCTCTTCGGAACGTTTTCTAAAAGGCATTCCTAACAGTTGAAGTAACTGCCTACCTTCTTCATCGGAATTAGCAGAGGTTGTAATACAAATGTCCAAGCCAACATTTACTCTTTGCCTTTCCACATTTATTTCCGGGAAAATACTATGGTCAGTAATTCCAAGAGAGTAATTTCCCTTGCCATCTAGCTTGTCACGCACGCCCCGAAAGTCACGAATGTTAGGAAGGGAGATTGCTATCATTCGATATAAAAATTCCCACATTTGGTTCCCTCTTAGAGTAACCTTGACACCGACTGGCATTCCTTGGCGAAGCTTGAAGTTGGAAACGCTGATCTTTGCCTTAACAATTACGGGAGCTTGTCCAGAAAGGTTAGCGATATCATTTTTAAGATCGTTAATACCATTTTTGTCCATCTCGGCACCAAATGAAGAGTTCAAAACGATCTTTTCGATTTTGGGCACCTGATGAACATTTTTATAACCCAACTCTTTCATAAGTGCTGGAACCACCTTGTCTTGGTAAACTTTTTTTAACTCAGGAGTTTTCATGGTAAATGTATTTCAACTCTTAGCTGGATTTCCTGACATTGGAAAAATGAATTGAAGCCTCTCTCTCAACTATGGCTCCCTGCGGATTGTCCTGCGTTTTTTTCTCATGCTTTTTAACAAGATTCACACCTTCTACGAGAACCCTATTTTTATCCCTTAAGAATTCTAGGATTTTACCTTTGCTTCCCTTATGGTCGCCTGCAATAACGACCACTTCGTCTCCTTTTCTAACTTTTTTTGCCATGATTTACAAAACTTCTGGAGCTAAAGAAATAATTTTCATAAATTTCTGACGCAGTTCACGAGCCACTGGACCAAAAATGCGAGTTCCTTTGGGGGATCCGTCGTTGTTTACGATAACGCAAGCATTTTCATCAAAACGGAGATAGCTTCCGTCTCGTCGGCGCATTGGTGATTTGGTTCTTACTACAACCGCACGAACTACGCTTCCCTTCTTAACTGAAGCCTCGACTGAACTTTCTTTAACATGACAAACAATAACATCACCCACGGATGCGGTCTTTTTGAGTTGCCCCAAGCGTCGTATCATTCGAACTTGCTTGGCACCAGTGTTGTCCGCAACTTCTAATCTGCTTAATAATTGTATCATAGTAAATTAGATAGTTGGGGCTTTTTCAATCAGGTCCACAACACGCCACCTTTTAAGTTTACTTAATGGTCGGGTTGACATGATGCGAACCTTATCACCTACATTTGAAACATTGTCCTCGTCGTGAGCGTGCACGGTAGTCTTTCTCCTAATTTCCTTTTTGTATAAAGGATGAGGTATTTTATATTCATAAACAACTTTGATAGATTTATCACCTGTCTTGGAGCGGACTACTCCAATCAGTTGTTTGCGGTTATTTCTAATTGCTTTATCGCTCATTTAAAATTTTTATTCAGGACTATTTGATGACTGCCTTAGTTGGGTGAGCAATCGTGCTCTATCCCGCTTAAGTGACTTTATCATGTGAGGTTTCTCTACTTGACCAGTCTGTTTCCGAACTTGAAGCTGGAGAAGTTCAGCACCTAATTCACGGATCTTCTTATTAATCTCCAATACGGACAATTCCTTTACATCTGACATTTTCATGAAGATTTAAAATTAAAAGCTACGATCACGAGTCACTAAACGGCAACGAAATGGTAATTTTGCATCTGCTAGTCCCAGTGCCTCTCTTGCCAAAGTCAAAGAACAACCTGCTATCTCGAACAAAACATGACCTGGCTTGATAACGGCAACCCAATGATCGACAGGCCCTTTTCCTTTTCCCTGCCGGGTTTCTGCTGGTTTTTTTGTCACTGGTTTATGAGGGAAAACGCGAATCCACACTTTTCCTTTGCGCTTAAGGTGGCGATTAATTGCAACACGTGCTGCCTCGATTTGATTGGAGGTCATTCGTCCGCGAGATAGTGACTGGATACCAAATTCTCCAAATGCAACAGTGTTTCCACGCGATGCAGATCCACGTATTCTACCTTTATGGACTTTTCGATATTTGGTACGAGATGGTAAAAGCTTTGGCATAACTAAATTAGGTTAAAAAATCTTGTCTTCGTCTTTTAGGCAGATCCAACATTTAATCCCAATAATTCCGTAGACTGTATTAGCTTCAACCAGTCCATAATCAATGTTTTCCCTTAAGGTATGCAACGGCACTCGCCCTTCTCTGAGCTGTTCCGTGCGGGCAATGTCTGCACCAGCCAATCTGCCAGCACATTGAATTCGGATTCCTTCAGCACCCATGGACATAGTTGTCTGTACTGCTTTTTTCATTGCTCTCCGAAAAGCAATTCGTCTCTCAAGCTGAAGTGCTACACTTTCAGCAACAAGGGATGCAACCAAATCTGGCTTCTTAATTTCCTGAATCTCCAGCCTTACATCCTTTCCGACAGCTCGATTGAGAGAATCTCGAAGAGAATCTAATTCTTGTCCCTTCCTTCCGATAACGATACCTGGGCGAGATGTCCAAATTGTTACACGTGTTCTTGTAGAAGCGCGCTCGATTACTATTCTAGGCACTGAGGCATATCGCAATTTCTTTTCTAAAAAACCTCTAATGAGGTTATCTTCCTTCATGTAAGAAGAGTAGTCGAACTTATTGGCATACCAACGAGCACTCCAGTTTCTGCGTACGCTTAAACGAAAGCCGATAGGATTAACTTTCTGTCCCATAATAAATTAGTTCTTTTCGTCGGTTAGGGTGATTCGAAGATGGCTCATTCGTTTTTTGTAGGGATGTGCAGAACCGCGGGCACAGGGTCTAAAGCGCTTGAGTGCGGGGCCCTCCTCTACGATTGCTTCACGGATAATTAAGTCATCTGCATTAAGATTTGAGTTGTTTTCAGCATTAGCCATCGCAGATCTTAAAGTCTTGTCCAACATCCGTGCAGCTTTTCGAGGAATATATTTCAGAATGGAGATACCCTCCGTCGCTTTTCTTCCGGGTAAAATTCTCGCTACCTCCCTTGCCTTCTTTGGCGATATGCGCATGTATTTGGAATATGATTTAATATCCATCTTTTACTTCTGGGTGTGAGGATTATGAGACTTAAAAGCACGAGTTGCTGAAAACTCACCAAGTTTATGACCAACCATATTTTCAGTAACATAAACCGGCAGAAAATTTTTACCATTGTGAACAGTAAAATTAAGCCCTACGAAATCGGGCGTAATTGTAGAACGCCTTGACCAAGTTTTGATAGGCTTGCGGTCTCCTTTGTCCTGAGCTTGTTGAACTTTTTTCATGAGGTGGGGATCTACAAAGAACCCTTTCTTGATCGATCTAGTCATAATAAATTATTTCATACGACGACCATTCCTGCGGGTAATGATCATTGAATTTGATGGTTTCGATTTCTTACGTGTTGGAAAGCCTTTCGAGAGTTGACCCCAAGGTGAAGAAGGGTGCCCCCCTCCCGATGTTCTACCTTCACCACCTCCCATTGGGTGATCTACTGGATTCATTGCCACACCTCTAACCCTAGGCCTGCGGCCTTTCCAGCGATTCCTCCCAGCTTTACCAATCGTTGCCTTCTGATGGTCTCCATTACCAACGGAACCAATGGTCGCACAACATTTTGATTTCACGATCCGAATTTCACCACTAGGCATTTTAAGTGATGCAGTATCACCTTCTACAGAAATTAAACGGGCCTCGCTTCCCGCCGATCTACATATTTTAGCACCAGCACCAGGAAGCATTTCAATACAATGAACCTTTGTTCCCATAGGCATATATTGTAATGGCATGGCATTACCTGCTTTAAACTCACCAATAGAGGCAGTACTTAACACCACAGATCCGACCTCAATAGAAGAAGGTGCTAGTATGTAGGCTTTTTCACCATCTTTGTACTGAAGCAAGGCGAGATTAGCTGTGCGATTGGGGTCATACTCAATTGCAATTACTTCAGCAGGTTCATCATACCGCTGACGCCTGAAGTCAATTTGACGATACAGTCTTTTGTGGCCACCGCCACGTCTTCTGCTGGTAATTCTACCATAAGCATTTCTGCCTTTCTTTCTATGATGACCGGAGGTTAATGCTTTTTCAGGTCTTTTTTTAGACAGCTCTTGTTTGTTCTTTAAAAAAAAGCGACCACTGGGAGTTACAGGTTTTTGTTGTAAAATAGCCATTTGAATAACCTCAAAAATTAAGCAAGATCAATGCTGTCACCAGCTTTTAGGGTAACTACTGCTTTTTTAGTTAGTGCACTGTACCCGAGTTTCCCTCTTCGCATGCGATCACGTTTACTTTTTGGTTTCTTTGTTAAAGTATTAACCTTAATCACACTTACACCGAAAGTCTCCTCAATAGCATTTTTAATGTTGGTCTTAGACGCATTAGGATAAACAAGAAAGGCGTACTTGTTAAGATTGGCAGAAAGCATGGTAGCTTTCTCTGTCAGTAAAGCTTCTTTTAAAATAGATACAGGCTCGTTCATGACTTTACATTCGATGGGTTAGATAATTTGCCGATTAAAGCTTCCATGCCTTTAACACTACAGATCACATGTTCAGCATTTACAATATCCACGGCTCCGACTTCCTGTGCTTTCGATAACTTGACTTTGTTTATATTACGAGCCGCAAGGTTAACATTTGCACTAAACTCCTGGTCGATAAGAAGGGTGGTAGATTGAGAACCAATTTTTTTAAGAACGCTCGCAAAGGATTTCGTTTTCGGACTGTCGGCTGACCAATCTTGTATAAGGGAAATCAGCCCATCAGAAGCGTGGTCGATTAAAGCACGGGTGAGAGCAAGTTTTCTAACTTTTGCATTAGTCTTTTGGTTGTACGAGCGTGGCTTAGGACCGAAGGCAATTCCTCCACCGGTTCTTTGGATAGCACGCTTATCACCAGCCCTACCAGTACCTAATCCTTTTTGGCGGTATATTTTTTTACCAGAACCTGAAACTTCATCACGAGTTTTGGTTGATGCATTTCCTTGTCGGGCGTTTGCTCGGACGGCAAGAACACATTGACGCAGTGCATCTATTCCTTTCCCATCAGGTAGGGTAGGAAAATTATCAACTGTAGTATCATCAAGGGATGAACCATCATTGCTGTACAATTTGAACTTCATAAAATACGTTAAGATGCTTTTAATTTCTTGGCGATCCGAACGGAGAGAATACCTCCCTTGTGACCAGGTACGCTACCTTTCACTAACACTAAATTCTTCTCGGGGATGATTTTTACAACCTTAAGATTTTGTGTTGTCCTCCTTACATCTCCCATGTGTCCGGGCATTTTCTTATTTTTGAAAACCCTACCTGGCCATTGACATAGACCATATGATCCACCTCTACGATGAAACATGGAGCCGTGAGATGCAGGACCACCACTAAAATTCCATCTTTTAACTACACCCTGAAAACCTTTACCTTTGCTGGTAGAAACAATGTCAACCATGGTGACATTTTCAAAGTCATTAACGGTCAAAACTTTCCCAGATTCAAATTGATGATCATCAGGCACACGAAACTCACGGCAAATTTGCTGAACATCTACATTTGCTTTGCTCGCATGACCTTTCGAGCAGCGGTTAGCTTTTTTAGAGGTTTTACCCTTTGGATTAAATCCAATCTGAACAGAATTATAGCCGTCTGATTCGATTGTCTTGACCTGTAGTACAGGGCAGGGCCCAGCCTCAATTATCGTGACTGGAACAAGATTGTTATCCTCATCATAAACTTGGGACATCCCAAGTTTTTTACCTAAAATTTCAAGTTTCATTCTTTAAGCGGCAGGTGACATGTAGTCTTTAATAGACCTGCTTTAAAGGGGGTTATGTGGTTAGTAGTTAATTTAAGAAAAGTTAAACATTAATGTTAATCTCAACACCTGCTGGAAGATTAAGCTTTTTTAGCTCATCGACAGTTTGTACAGTTGGCTCAATAATATCGATCAGTCGTTTGTGCGTACGAAGCTCAAATTGGTCCATAGACTTTTTGTCAACATGTGGTGAGCGGTTTACTGTGTAGCGCTCAATGCGTGTAGGCATAGGTATAGGCCCGGCGACTCGAGCTCCAGTCCTTTTTGCAGTATCAACTATATCAGAAGCGGATTGATCGATTACTCGATAATCGAAACCTTTAAGTTTTATTCTAATTTTATGTCCGTTCATGATTTAGCTTCTGGCGGGCTCTCTGGAAGATGTTTCAACGATGTTTTGAACCAAATTTTGGGGAACTTGATCGAAATGAGAAGGAGTCATTGAATAATCGGCTCTGCCGGATGATAGGGATCTCATATCAGTGGAATATCCAAACATATTTTCGAGCGGAACATGGGCATCGATGATGCAAACGGTACCACGACTTTCCATTCCCTGAATTTGCCCACGACGACGATTGAGGTCTCCCATTAATTCGCCTTGGTACTCCTCGGGCGTGGAAACTTCTACTTTCATAATAGGCTCGAGAAGAATAGGGGATGCTTTTTGCATCGCGTCCTTGAAAGCGAATATGCCAGCCATCTTAAAAGCCATCTCCGAGGAATCAACATCGTGGAAAGAGCCATCGATAAGAGTAACCTTGAAGTCAATGACGGGGTAACCAGCAATGACTCCCCCTTGGGCCGCCTCTTTTATTCCATCCAGCGTTGGCTTAATAAACTCCTTGGGAATTGCTCCACCTACAATCTTGTTTTCAAGCTCAATACCTTTTCCTTTGTCGAGAGCCTCAATGGTAATGACCGCATGACCATATTGACCGCGACCACCTGATTGCCTGACAAATTTTCCTACTCCTTCAGAGGAAGAGGTGATTGTTTCACGGTAAGCAATTTGAGGTTTGCCCGCGGTCGCCTCTACCTTGAATTCTCTAAATAAACGGTCACGGATAATTTCTAGGTGTAATTCACCCATTCCGGCGATTATTGTTTGCCCAGTTTCTTCGTTTGTAGAAAGACCAAAGGTGGGATCTTCCTCAGCTAGCCTTTGTAAACCAATCGACATTTTTTCCTGATCGGCTTTAGTTGCAGGCTCAATTGACATTGAAATTACAGGCTCGGGGAATGTAGGTGGCTCTAACCTAAGATCGAGTGACTTCTCGCACAAAGTATCTCCAGTAACTACATCCTTCACGCCAATTAGGGCACAAATATCACCGGAATAAGCAACCTCAATATCCTCTCTCGCATCTGCTTTCATGATCATTAAGCGAGAAACTCGCTCAGTCTTTCGAGTCCGAGGATTATACAACGCAGAGCCCTTCTTGAGTGTACCTTGGTAAACCCTATAAAAAACTAGTTTTCCCACATAGGGATCAGTCATAAGCTTAAAGGCCAACCCTGCAGGAGGTTTGCTGTCATCAGGTCTGACCTCTACCTCATTTTCATCTGAATCTTCTCCTTTCATTGGAGGGAGATCCAAGGGTGAAGGTAAATAATTAACAACCGCATCCATCAACATTTGAACGCCCTTGTTCTTAAATGCACTTCCTGGAATCACGCCCACGAATTTAATCGAAAGCGTAGCAGTTCGAATGGCTTTTCTGAGCTCATCTTCTGCAATATCTTCACCCTCCAAGTATTTGGCAGCCAAATCATCATCAAAATCAGAAAGTGCCTCAATCAGCGATTCTCGATACTCATTCGCTTGGTCAATTTGATCTGATGGTATATCTACTGTGTCAAAACGAACTCCACTCGGATCAGATTCGTCGTAAATATAAGCAACCATCTTAACGAGATCGATCAGCCCTCTGAAGTTTTCCTCCGCACCAATAGTGAGGTAAAGTGGATGAGCATTTGCGCCCAATTTATCACGCATGGTTTGCAAGGCAGCGAGAAAATCGGAGCCCATGCGATCCATCTTGTTAATGAAACCTAATCGAGGAACATGGTATTTGTCCATCTGCCTCCATACCGTTTCAGATTGAGGCTGTACACCCTCTACAGATGTGAATACTGCCACCGCACCATCAAGAACTCGTAATGAACGCTCAACCTCTGCTGTAAAATCAACGTGTCCTGGAGTGTCAATTATGTTAATACGATGGTCAATTCCAGAAAATGGCCCCTCTTTAGTTGTCCAACCACAAGAAATAGCAGCAGAAGTAATTGTAATTCCTCGCTCTCTTTCTTGCTCCTGTTCCATCCAATCTGTTGTTGCACTTCCCTCGTGCACTTCTCCTATCTTGTGAACAACACCAGAATAAAAGAGGACTCTCTCGGTGCAGGTAGTCTTACCTGCGTCAATGTGAGCAGCTATCCCAATATTTCGAGTATGCTCAAGTATGGTTTCTCGCTCAGCAGCATTTGCGGAAGAAGGTTCTAAAACAGCAGTCATCAAAATAATAAAAAAGGATTACCAGCGTAAATGAGCAAAAGCACGATTGGCTTGGGCCATTTTATGGGTTTCTTCGCGCTTCTTGACCACGGACCCTGTATTATTATACGCGTCTATCAACTCGTTTGCTAAAGCTTCAGCCATCGGTGTGCCTTTCCGAGAAGACGCTGCATTAACTACCCAACGAAATGCAAGACTCTGTTGTCTTTCGAATGCCACTTCAATAGGTACTTGATAAGTAGCTCCACCGACACGACGACTTTTGACTTCAATTTTTGGTCTTATGTTTTCTAATGCACCAAGAACAAGATCTACTGGATTTCCCTTTTCAAGTTTCTCAGCCATTTTCTCGATTGCTGAGTATACGATTCTCTGGGCAACAGCCTTCTTGCCGTTCAACATAACTATGTTGATGAGCGAGCTAATAAGTGTACTGCCATGCCGTGGATCTGGATCGACAGGGCGTTTGGTGGCTTGACGACGACGAGACATGGCTTAATTCTTAGGCTTTTTAACGCCATATTTGGACCTACTTCGGCGTCTTTTTTCTACTCCCTGACAATCGAGTGTACCCCTGACAATGTGGTAGCGAACGCCGTTAAGGTCTTTAACTCTACCACCACGGAGGAGAACAATGCTATGTTCCTGTAGGTTGTGTCCTTCATCAGGAATGTAGGCAATAACCTCATAACCAGTGGTCAGCCTTACCTTGGCAACTTTTCTTACGGCAGAGTTTGGCTTTTTAGGAGTACGGGTAGTAACTTGTACGCATACTCCCCTACGGAAAGGGCAAGCCTTGAGTGCAGGCGACTTAGTTTTTGCTTTCTGCAAACTACGATTTTTTCGAACCAATTGATTGATGGTAGGCATGGTCTAGAAATTGAGGGTAAAGGTTCTAAAGTAGATTTTTTTACAAATTGTTCAAGCACATAAATGATTAATTATAAATTAGGCAGATAATGGCTCCGATGCACTAGCACCAATGCTGTCAACCTTAAGTCTTCTCCATTTAGGTAAGCCAGTTCCGGCAGGGATTAAGTGGCCCATGATTACATTTTCCTTAAAACCTTTAAGTTCATCAACTTTGCCCAAAGTAGCGGCGTTGGTTAGAACACGGGTGGTTTCCTGAAACGACGCAGCAGAAATAAAACTGTCAGTTTCAAGCGAGGCCTTGGTAATACCAAGTAAGATTGGCTCTGCCTCTGCAGGCTTTCCTCCCTTTTCGGAAATTGATTCATTTGCATTGAGGAAAGTAAAGCGATCAACCTGGTCCCCCCAGAAAAACTCTGTGTCCCCTGGATCGGTTACTCGTACTTTGAACAACATTCTTGAGATAATAACCTCAAGATGTTTATCATTAATGGTTACTCCTTGAAGGCGGTAGACCTTTTGAATCTCTTCAATTAGGTACTCCTGCACTGCAGAAGGTCCAAGGATTTCCAAGATTTCATGGGGATCTTTTGCTCCTTCTGTGATAAGTTGTCCTTTATGAACAAAGTCACCATGCTGCACTAGCACATGCTTTCCGTGCGGAATCAAATGTTCCTCAACTTGTCCAGTATCTTCATTGGTGACTAACAGTCTTTTCTTAGAACGAAGGGTTCCTGCCTCTGAGACAATACCATCAATTTTAGCCATTTGACCAACATTACTATCTTTCGGTCTTCTTGCTTCAAAAAGCTCGGCTACTCGAGGTAAGCCTCCGGTAATGTCCTGAGTTTTGGAAGCTTGCCTAGGGGTTTTTGCGATAATTGAACCAGCGTCAATTCTTGTGCCTTCATCAACCGCAACCTGAGCACCAGTAGGGACTGAATAAGTTGCCAATGGTTTACCAGATGTATCCTTAACAATTATTTGGGGATTAAGGTCCTCTTTGTGCTCAATCACAACCATTGATTTTCCGCCAGACGCATCTTTTTCAACTTTGGTTGTGACGCCTGGGAGCATGTCTTCAAATCCAACCACTCCCTTTTTCTCCGAAAGAATTGGAATGTTGTAAGGGTCCCACTGAGCTAAAAGTGAGGCTTCCTCGACTTCCTGCCCGTCTTGAAAATGCAAGAGTGCACCTGCTGGGATAGGGTACTCATCAACGATCCTACCGTCATTATCAAGTAACTGAACAGAACCAGTTTTGTTAAGTGTTACTTGTTGTCCATTAGCTAAGGTAACTAGCCTCAATCCGCGGAAACGAAGCACCCCAGATTTCCGAACATTAATTACAGGCTCTTCTCTCCCTGCACTAGCAATTCCCCCGATATGAAATGTTCTCATCGTTAACTGCGTGCCAGGCTCACCTATTGACTGCGCGGCAATGATCCCTACAGCTGAACCCTGCTTCACAACATCATTGGTAGATGGATCAGTACCATATTCTAAAGAGGTCATGCCGTTCTTAATTCTACTGGATAATGGAGACATTACCCTCACTCTTGTGATGCCACAGGCATCAATGTTTTGGGCAATTTCTTCAGAAATAAGTGAACCATTTGTAACCAAAACTTCGCTCGGATTGGAAGGGTTATGTAAATCCTCAGCAGAATGCCTACCGATAATTCTCTCGCGCAATGGTACAATTTCATTGTCACCTTCCATGATGGCCTTTTTTACAACACCATCACGACGACCATCATCATCTTGTACAATTATGCAGTCCATGGCTACATCACAGAGTTTTCTGGTTAGGTATCCAGCATCTGCAGTTTTAAGGGCTGTATCAGCAAGACCCTTTCGTGCACCATGAGTTGACATAAAGTATTCCAAAACGGAAAGGCCTTCACGAAACGATGAAAGAATTGGTTGCTCAATAATCTCGCCCGACGGCTTTGCCATAAGACCACGCATTCCGCAAAGTTGCCTAACCTGTTGACGATTACCACGAGCACCTGAGTCCATCATCAGGTAAACTGGGTTGATGGTGTCTTTGCCTAAATTCTCGTCTAAAGAGTTAAATACCTCCTTGGCTATATCGTCTGTTGCCGTGGTCCAAACATCAATAATTTTATTATGGCGTTCTCCTCTAGTAATTATGCCCTTACGAAATTGATCCTCAACCTTGTCGATTTCCTTTCTTGCCGAAGCAATACGCTGCTTCTTTTCAGAAGGAATGATCATATCAAAAATTCCAATCGAAATACCGGCCTTGGTTGCCATGTCAAAACCAAGTTCTTTCAGTCTGTCTAGGGCTTCTATGGTTTCAGGCTTACCATGAATACGGTAAGTTTCTAGAATTAGATTGCCCAGATCACCCTTGAGGGCGGGTTTGTTAAAAAAACCAAGCTCCTTAGGCCAAATTGTGTTAAATAAAACACGGCCCACCGTAGTTCGTATCACACTGCGTGAAGAAAGGCCGAACTGAGTTTCTCTATCTTTGTCAGGATTTTTGAGATCGATCCAATCGTGAAGTGTCAACGCTTCTTCCTGTAGTGCGCTCAAGGCCTCTTCCAGTGAAGCAATAATCGGGAGGCGAACCCCTTCCTTAGGCTCCTCGCTCTTGGGGTTCATTGTGAGGAAATAAGAACCTAGTACAATATCTTGAGATGGAGTAAGAATTGGCTTACCACTTGAAGGAGAAAAGATGTTGTGGGTAGCCATCATCAAAAGTTTTGCCTCCATGATTGCCTCAACTGATAATGGCACATGAACAGCCATTTGGTCACCATCGAAGTCGGCATTGTAAGGTGTACAAACCAAAGGATGTACTCGTATTGCATTTCCCTCAATTAAAACCGGCTCAAATGCCTGAATCGACAAGCGGTGAAGGGTGGGGGCGCGATTTAATAAAACCGGATGTCCTTTCGTAACTTCCTCTAAGATATCCCATACCTCGGGAGACCTGCTTTCAATCATCTTTCTAGCACCACGAACCGTATGGACAAACCCGAGCTCCTTCAATCTCCGGATAATAAAGGGCTCAAACAAAATCAAAGCCATTTTTTTAGGTAATCCACATTGATTAAGCTTAAGTTCTGGTCCAATCACAATTACAGAGCGACCGGAGTAATCCACACGCTTTCCAAGCAGATTTTGGCGAAACCTGCCTTGCTTGCCCTTCAGCATGTCACTCAAAGACTTCAAAGGGCGGTTTCCAGAGCCAGTAATTGCACGACCGTGACGACCGTTATCAAAGAGAGCATCTACCGCTTCCTGCAGCATTCTCTTTTCGTTATGAATAATTACATCAGGTGTTTTTAGCTGAAGGAGATTTTTGAGCCTATTGTTTCGATTGATTACTCTACGATATAAATCATTGAGGTCACTCGTGGCAAACCTGCCACCCTCCAAGGGAACTAATGGCCTTAAATCTGGTGGAATTACGGGAATTGATTCTAATATCATCCATTCAGGTGATGCTTCTGACTGCAGAAAGCCTTTTATGACACGGAGCCTACTTGCTAGTTTCTTCTTGATTTGCTTCGATTTGGTCTCGTGGATTTGATCGTAAAGATCGTCCAATTCTTCCTGTAAATCTAACCTGCTCAAGACATCCCGAACGGCTTCAGCTCCCATTTTTGCCTCAAATTCATCACCGTATTCGTCGATGGCCTCCCTGTACTCTTTGTCGGAAAGCATTTGGCGATCCTCTAAGGGAGTGTTGCCCGGATCAGTTACAAGGTATTGCTCGTAGTATAATACGCGCTCCAGGCTTTTCGCTGTCATATTCATCAGCAAACCAAGTCTGCTGGGCATGCTTTTGAGAAACCATATGTGAGAAACCGGAACAGCAAGTTCAATATGACCCATGCGTTCACGGCGAACTCTTGAAACGGTTACCTCTACGCCACAACGGTCACAAACAACACCTTTGTACTTGATGCGTTTGTATTTTCCGCATGCACATTCGTAGTCACGAACGGGGCCAAAGATTTTCTGGCAAAACAAACCACCAGGTTCTGGCTTAAATGTTCGATAGTTGATTGTCTCAGGGTTTTTTACCTCCCCCTTTGACCATGATCTTATGGTATCAGGAGCAGCTACTGTAACAGATACGCGATCCATGGGACCAACTTCAATTCCAAGTGTCTCGTTTAATGCTTCAACGCTCATAGTATATATTTTTAAAATTACTCCAAAGGAATTAAATCAGAGGGCATCCTCTCCCTTGACCCTAATATCTAGGCAGAGACTCTGCATTTCTTTCATCAATACATTAAAGGACTGAGGGGTGCCGGCTTGTAATGAGTTGTCACCTTTGACCAAGGACTCATAGATTTTGGTCCTGCCAAGAACATCGTCGGATTTTACCGTAAGAATTTCCTGTAAAGTGTAAGCTGCTCCGTAAGCCTCAAGAGCCCACACTTCCATTTCTCCAAATCGCTGACCACCATATTGGGCCTTTCCGCCCAATGGTTGTTGTGTGATAAGACTGTAAGGACCGACTGCTCGTGCATGGATTTTGCTAGAAACTAAGTGATTAAGTTTAAGCATGTACATGTAGCCAACAACAATTCTTTGATAGAATGGTTCGCCTGTACAACCATCATAAAGCGTGGATTTTCCATTCTCAGGTAGCTCTGCTTCTTTCAGATATTCTTGAATTTTTGCCTCGGGAATTCCATCAAAAATAGGGGTCGCTACCTTAAGGCCCAATTTCTTACAGGCCCAGCCAAGATGGGTTTCCAAAACTTGTCCAACATTCATGCGACTTGGAACACCGAGTGGATTGAGACATATTTCAATGGGAGTACCATCAGGTAAAAATGGCATGTCCTCTTCGGGAACGATCTTAGCAACAACACCTTTATTGCCATGACGGCCTGCCATTTTATCACCAACACGCATCTTTTGTTTCTTTGCCACAAAAACTCTCACATTTTTAATGGCACCCTGGTCAATCGGATCACCTTGTTCAATAGCTTCTACCTTCCGATCTCTATCATCTTCAAGATCCTGAAACTTTGATTCGTAGCTCTCGATTATTTCAAAAACTTTGATTCTGACAGGTGATGGAGGAATATCAATAAATCTGTGGACAGCAGAAAGTCTGCGCAGAAGAGTTTTCGTGATCTTTCTATTTGCGGGGATTATAATATCACCTGTTTCTGAGTTTGTAACATTTAAGGGGATTTTCTCTCCCAAAAGAATGTTGGATAGAGACTCAGTAAGCTGAGCACGCAAATCTTCGGTTTGATTACGAAAGTCTTCCTTGATTTGCTTCATTTGCCGACGAAAATCTGAGGGAGAAAGTTTTTCCTGCTCAGCATCAGTTCTGCTGGAAACTTTTATGTCCATGACAATCCCTTGTGTTCCAGAAGGTACTCTCAATGAACTATCCTTAACATCTGCAGCTTTTTCCCCAAAAATCGCACGCAATAATTTTTCTTCAGGAGCTAAGTCTGTTTCACTTTTAGGTGTTATTTTCCCAACTAATATATCACCAGGCTTAACTTCCGCTCCAATACGAACTATACCGAGATGATCAAGATTGCGTAATGCTTCTTCTCCAGCATTTGGTATATCTCTGGTTATTTCTTCAGGTCCTAATTTGGTGTCTCTAGCAGTAACTTCAAACTCCTCGACATGGATCGATGTGTAAATATCCTCTTTGACAATTTTTTCGGAAATGAGAATTGCGTCCTCGAAATTATATCCCTTCCATGGCATAAAAGCCACGAGGATATTTCTGCCTATAGCAAGTTCGCCATTTTCGGTGCTTGCACCATCAGCGAGTGCTTGTCCTAGTTTAACCTTGTCACCTTTACGAACGATAGGCTTTTGATTAAAACATGTACCGGCATTGGAGCGAAGAAACTTCTTGAGGTCATAACAATAAATTCCTCTTTTGTGGTCACTCCTAGGTTCTTTTAAAAAGCGAGGTGGCAAATTTCCGTCATCGGAAACCACAATGCGATTTCCATCTGCGATCGCAACAACTCCTTCGGATTGCGACACGGTCACAGTACGTGAATCCTCAGCAACTTTGCTTTCAATTCCAGTCCCAACAAAAGGAGATTCTGTCTGAAGAAGCGGAACAGCCTGTCTTTGCATATTGGCACCCATAAGTGCCCGATTAGCATCGTCGTGTTCTATGAAAGGGATTAGTCCCGCAGCAACTGATACAACTTGCTTAGGCGAAACATCCATGAAATGAATATCGCTGACATCGTATTCCTGAACCTGATCCCTAAAGCGGCAAGTTGGCCTTCCTGATAATTTGCCTGTCTTAGTATCAACTTCACTGTTTGCTTGAGCAATGATGTAACGCTCTTCTTCAAAGGCATTCAGGTAGGTTACATTCTTGGGATTTTTATCAACAACCCCATTTTTCACAGGATGGTAGGGAGACTGCAAAAACCCAAACTCATCAATTTTGGAATATGTAGACAGGGTATTAATAAGACCAATATTTGGTCCTTCGGGAGTTTCAATTGGGCAAATCCTCCCGTAGTGAGTGGGGTGCACATCTCTAACTTCAAAACCTGCTCGCTCACGGTTTAAACCGCCAGGACCAAGTGCAGAAAGTCTTCTTTTGTGCGTCATTTCTGCAAGTGGGTTAATCTGGTCCATAAACTGGCTGAGTTGACTTCGGGCAAAGAAGTCACGAACAACAGTGGTTAAGGCTTTTGGATTTATTAATTTGCCAGGAGAAAGACTTTCAACCCCTTGATCGTAAAGAGTCATGCGTTCTCTCACGACTCTCTCCGTACGAGCAAGACCACTACGGCAAACATTCGCTAGTAACTCTCCAACAGTTCGAACTCTGCGATTACCTAAGTGATCGATGTCATCGATACCCATATCAAAAATCGATCCCGCATCCTCACGAGCCATTTGCTCATCGGTTTTACCACGCTTTAAGTCGGTAAGCTTTCGAGTGGCTGCAACAAGATCTTCAACTGTTGTAATTCTCACTTCAAGCGGTGTATCCAGGCCCAATTTAAGGTTGAGCATATGACGACCAACCTTTGCTAAGTCGTACCTTTTGGGGTCTAGAAATAAGCGATTAATTAATGCTTCAGCATTGGCTTTATGCGGAGGTTCACCAGGTCGTAGCTTTTTGTAAATTTCCTTTAGAGCTTCCTCCTTATTTTTACTCGTATCTTTCTTAAGGCAACGGATGATCGCTCCATCATCTACACTTGTATCAATTGCCCGGAGCTTCTTTTCACCAGATTTTTGAAATGCACGCAAATATGTTTTGGTAAGAGGCTCAAATGCCTTAGCTAAAACCACTCCTTTTGCACGATCAAACATGGGTTCAACTAAAACATAGTTTGAAACATTCTCCTTTTTGAGGAGTTCATCGATCGTCAAGGATTCAATATTGTAAAAGAGTTCTAGGATCTTCTGGTCGGAATCAGTATCTTTTTCAGGATCCCAGTCCATAAGAGCTCTTAAGAA
>JAYQBI010000003.1:23998-29140 GCA_038137235.1 Opitutales bacterium
AGAGATTAAAAATCAAAATTATAAAGACATAGGTAATGTGGTAATTAAAAATTTTCTACGACGTCTTCTGCGGTCTAAATAAACATAAAGCAAGTCGTGTTGATCAAATTGTGCTTCAATCCAAGTACCGCGATCGGGAATAATGCGAAATCCATGCAATGTTTTACCACTCGTATGCACAGATTCCTCGAAGCTTACACCAGGTGAGCGATGAAGCTGGCTGACTACCACTCTTTCGGCACCGTTGATGATGAAGGCACCACTTTCGGTGATAATGGGTAGTTCGCCCATAAAGATTTCTTCCTCGCTGTAGAAAGGTTTGCTCTGTCCTTCGACCTCCAGTTTAAGCCTAAGTTTAACCTGCAATGGAGCTGAGTATGTGCATTTCTGATCAATACAATCCATCTCAGTTAACTTGGATTCACCGATAGAGTAACTTACATATTCCAAGCGAGACTTCTCGTCATAACTAAGAATTGGAAATACTTCCTTGAAAACCGCCTCTAAGCCATCGTGCTTGCGATGAGTTGATGGAACATCGCGCTGAAGAAAATTATCGAAGGAATCGACTTGGTTCTGAATAAGGTTGGGCGGATCGATAACTTCCTGCAATTTACCAAAGTTTTTTCTTGTTTTGGATTCCATGATTGTGAACGGGCTAGGGGATACGGGAATAAATAAACGAAAAGCCGCCCGGCACTAATGTGCCGGCGGCTTTTCAAAAGTTAGGAGGAAATGCGAACTTGCATTACTTGATCTCTGCTTTGGCTCCTGCAGCTTCAAGTTTTTTGACTACCTCTTCTGCGTCTTCTTTAGAAACAGCTTCTTTTACTGGCTTAGGAGCTCCCTCTACAAGCTCTTTTGCCTCTTTAAGTCCCAAGCCTGTGATGGCACGAACTTCTTTAATCACAGCGATTTTATTACCACCAAATTCAGTGAGAATAACATCGAACTCACTCTTCTCTTCAGCAGCACCTCCTGCAGCATCACCTCCTCCGGCAGGAGCAGCAACTGCTACGGCAGCAGGAGCAGCGGCACTGACGCCCCACTTTTCCTCGAGTTCCTTCACCAAATCGGCGATTTCAATAACAGACTGGCCACTGAGCCAATCAATAACTTGTTCTTTTGATATATCTGACATAATTAGTTTACCTCCTTGCCTGAATAGCATTAGTGCCATGTAGGCTGTTTAAGAGCGTTGCTCCTAATATCTTCTAGGTTGGTGGTTAACGGTTGATTGTGTATTTGAGATAAGGATCATTTAATCTTAGATCCAAAATATTAAGGTTTTTCAGCTTTTGCTTGTAGAACAGTTACGAATCCACGGGCGGGTTGGTTGAGTATGGATAGTAACTGAGATGCTGGTGAGTTGATGAGGGAAAGTAATTGTGCACGAATGATGTCAAGGCTAGGCAGATTTGCTAATTTTTTTACTTCATCAGCTGTAAGAACCTTGTTATCAAGTGCACCACATTTGACCGAAACTTTGTCCTTTTCCTTGAAATAGGTGTTTAAGTCTTTGGCAACACCGGAGGCATCATCACCGCCAACAACAATTGCAGAATGTCCGACAAGATAATCAGAAATATCATCAATTTCCTTTTCTTTGGCGACAATTCGGAGTGAAGAATTTTTAACAACATGGAACTCCGCACCACGCTGAGCCAATCTATTACGTAATTCAGTAGTTTCTTCGGCGTTTATACCATGATAATCAGTAACAAAAAAGAAGTTAGACTTCTCTAAATGATCAGCAGCTTCACGAACTAAGTATTCTTTTTCAGGTCTCATCAGTATTTCTTCTATTTACATGCAGGAAGCATCCAAGGCCACCCCGGGACTCATAGTACTACTTACATGTACACTCTTTATAAATTTTCCTTTAAAGCTTTCGGGCTTAGAATCCTTGACCGCCTGAAGTGCGGAGTTGGTATTTTCGATTAGTTGATCGTTGGAAAAAGATCGTTTGCCAACTACAACAGCCATAGCTCCAGTCTTGTCCATCTTGAATTCCACCCTACCTGCCTTAACTGCTTTGATTGCTGTATCAAGATCGTCTGTGACTGTTCCAGCCTTTGGTGTTGGCATTAAGCCACGAGGTCCAAGTACGCGTGCCACTGATCTAACTTCCTTCATTGCACTCGTTGTTGCCAAAGCAACATCAAACTCGAACCATCCATCTTTGACTTTTTTTACCAAGTCTTCCAAGCCAGCAAAGTCCGCACCTGAGGCTAGCGCTTCCTCAGGATTTTGAGTAAAAACGAGAACGCGTACATTTTTCCCACTGCCGTGAGGTAGATTTACAGTTCCTCGTACAGCTTGAGAACTCTGTTTGGGATCAACGCCCAAGGACACTGAAAGTTCAACGGTTTCATCAAACTTAGCTTTGTCAAAACTTGAGAGAACCTGAACTGCCTCTTCCAGTGAGAGTGATGACACTGAAGAAAGCTTCTGTGTAGAGGATTTATATCTTTTACTTCGCTTGATCATTTGACTTAAACAACTTCTATCCCCATACTTCTTGCAGTGCCTTCAATAATCCGTGAAGCGGCTTCTTCATCAACTGCGTTGAGGTCATCTTTTTTAGTTTGCACAATTTCCAAAACTTGAGCTTTTGTAACCTTACCGACTTTGTCACGGTTGGGAATTGCTGAACCCTTTGCCAAGCCTGCTGCCTTTTTGAGTAAAACAGAAGCAGGTGGGGACTTTAAAATAAAACTAAAGGAACGATCAGCATAAACGGTAATAACAACAGGCAAGATAAGACCTGCTTTATCTTTTGTTTTGGCATTAAATTCCTTACAAAACCCCATGATATTAACCCCTTGGGCACCTAAGGCTGGCCCAACAGGTGGTGCAGGATTAGCCGCACCGGCGGGTAGTTGAAGTTTAATTTGTCCTACTGCTTTTTTTGACATAATTTGGATACCCTATTTATTCTTCGTCTGCTTTCTCAACTTGCCAGAATTCAAGCTCTACAGGAGTAAATCTTCCAAAAATAGAAACCGACACTTTAAGCGTACCTTTGGCAGCATCAATTTCATCAATTTCTCCAGTTAGATTCAAAAATGGCCCGTCGAGAATTTTAACCACTTCACCGACGCCAAAATTAACTTTTGGTACTTCCTTACCCTCAGCTTCCTGAACCTGACGAAGAATTCTTCCAATTTCATCCTCTGCTAATGGGGTGGGGTTATCACGACCAATAAAGTTTATTACACCGTCAGTTTCTTTTATCTTGTACCAAGGGTCTTTCAATAACATTCCATGCCGATCGAAAAGCCTCATTTCGACAAAAACATATCCAGGATAAAATTTCCTATCTCGTTGCTTTTTCTTGCCGTTCTTAACTTCAGATACCGTTTCAATGGGCACAAGAACTTCTTTGAGACAATTTGCAAAATCTTCGTCTTCTTCCCGATACTTAGCAAGGTACCTGCTTACCTTATCCTCGTGATTGGAAAGGCATTGTAAAGCATACCATCTATAGTCGGAAGTAACAGAAATACTCATCGGTGATGTCTTAGTTGCCCTGAAAAAGCTCTGTGGTGTATTCCACCCAATTAGAGAGTGAAAAATCAGATACAGAGATAAAGAAGCCAAGCACAAAAACACCGGCAACAACCACCCCTGTGGAACCACGCAACTCTGAGAAGGTGGGCCAACTCGCCTTCCGCAGTTCCGAGACGGTTTCTTTATAAAAGGTTCTGACTTTAGAAAAAGGATTCAATGAATGAATAAATTAAATGGCGGGAGAAGAGGGACTCGAACCCACAGCCTACGGTTTTGGAGACCGGTGCTCTACCAATTGAGCTATTCTCCCAACGCAAAGGGTGGAGTGTAGAAATGACGATAAAATTATATTATCTCGGAGATGTTTCCGGCACCGATTGTTTTTCCACCCTCGCGAATGGCAAACCTTTGCCCGGGTTCCATAGCAATAGCTTTTTGCAGTTCAATATTCACTGCAAGGTTATCGCCTGGCATAACCATTTCAACTCCTTCGGGTAATTCAACCACACCTGTTACGTCGGCGGTTCCAAAGAAAAATTGAGGGCGGTAGCCCTTGAAGAATGGCGTGTGACGACCACCCTCTTCCTTATTCAATACATATATCTGAGCCTTAGCTTTTGTGTGAGGCTTGATACTGCCTTTAGCTGCCAAAACATGACCACGCTCGATATCATCTTTTTCAACTCCACGAAGAAGAATTCCGACATTATCACCAGCTTGGCCTTGGCCGAGTTCTTTTCTGAACATTTCAACGCCAGTGCAAGTAGTGGTGCGTGATTCACCAAGGCCAACAATCTCAACTTCTTCGCCAACCTTGATCATTCCTCTTTCTATTCTGCCTGTAGCAACGGTTCCTCTTCCAGTGATGGAAAATACATCTTCTACTGACATGAGAAATGGTTTGTCTGTGTCACGAACTGGCTCTTCAATTTCGGCGTCGATTGCCTCCATTAATTTTTGAATGGAACCGAGTCCTAAGTCACTCTCGTCATTCTCAAGTGCTTTGGTTGCAGATCCGCGAATGATTTGGGCATTATCTCCATCAAACTCATATTTACTAAGCAAATCGCGAATTTCCATGTCGACAAGATCAAGCAGTTCTTCGTCATCCCCAGACATGAGGTCACATTTATTTAAAAAGACAACAAGGTTTGGTACATCCACTTGACGAGCGAGCAAAATGTGTTCGCGAGTCTGAGGCATTGGTCCAGTAGTGGCATCAACCACCAGAATTGCACCGTCCATTTGAGCCGCACCAGTAATCATGTTTTTGACAAAATCTGCGTGACCTGGGCAATCCACATGTGCGTAGTGGCGATTGTCTGACTCGTACTCGACATGAGAGACTGCAATTGTAACGATTTTGGAAGAATCGCGGACTGTGCCTCCCTTCGCTATGTCAGCATAACTTTTAACCTCAGCAAGACCTTTCCGTGCTTGAGCATGTAAGATAGCTGTGGTTAGGGTAGTTTTTCCATGGTCTACGTGACCTATGGTACCTACGTTAACATGAGGTTTGGTGCGTTGGAACTGTTCTTTGGCCATTTGGTTTGACAATTAGTGATTTGATTAACTAGTGGAGCCCACGAGCGGATTTGAACCGCCGACCTCGTCCTTACCAAGGACGCG
>JAYQBI010000004.1:0-28286 GCA_038137235.1 Opitutales bacterium
TTTGAGATTGGTGAAGCCGTATAGATCTAATTGCACCAGTATGGTTGGAGAAAGAAATTGAAGAGAGCTTTGAATCCAAGCCATCAGATAAGCTTTCCTCTCCTAATTGGATAGCTGACTTGAAAAGAAAAGAATCTGCATCTGAATGAGAAATCTCAGGATTTAAACTTTCTTCACTCAACGATAAGTTATCATCAAATGAATCCTCGGGACTGGTGCTTAAAGATCTAGCATCTTTTTGTCTGTCAGTATACTCGATCTGTTCAGTTCCCTGCTGCCAAATCAAAAAAAAGGCAAGTATGAGAAAGCAAGTTCCAAGAAGATAATTTTTCATGTTCGGTTTAAAGCTTCGTTCAAAGAATCAATAAATAAGGATTTTAGCTCGGAAAAAGGTGTTTTGAAAATGTGCTTTTTGGGTAAAACAACCACACGAATTGATTGGGAGATTTGATCAATTTCAGACCTAAAGCATTCGCGAATCATTCTTTTGGCTCTATTTCTGAGTACTGCATTACCGAGCCTCTTAGTCGCAATAATACCAAGTTTAGAATTTCCGTCAGATTCCAAAAGGCATTGAATCCAAAATGGGGCCGTTTTTATTGAACATCCTCTCTTTCTAACCTGCAGAAATTCCGAGCTTTTAACAAGCCTGTTGGTGCGTGAAAAACATTGGCTCACGCAAATGAAAACTTATAAGTTATCTAAATCTTGGAAGAACAGAAGCAGTTAGCTTGGCTCTGCCCTTGCGACGGCGATTTTGCAGTACTTTGCGCCCAGCGCTTGTTTGGTTACGCTTGCGAAAACCAAATTTTCTCGCACGGCGAAGTTTAGAAGGATTATAGGTAGATTGCATGACAAGGATGGTAAAATACAGATTTGGCTTCCTAATGTCAAACTCCTAGAATAAGAGCTTGAAGGGAACTAGATTCGTCTTGCGATAATCAGTTGTTTTTGTATGTTAAGTGTTTTGGTCCCGTTCGTCTAGCCAGGTTAGGACACCGGGTTTTCATCCCGGCAACAGGGGTTCGAATCCCCTACGGGACGCCATTTATCAATCGCGTCTTGTCCGATCACTACATTTGCATAGGAAAGACCAATGCCTTTGAAATCACTTCCAATAAAGCTTCGGGGTGCACTTGAGAACAACCTTAAGAATATTGATCTTGATCTAGCACCCGGCCAGTTAACTGTCATCACTGGCCTAAGTGGAACGGGAAAATCCACCTTATTGTTCGATGTTTTGCATGCAGAAGGACAAAGGAGATATGTCGAAACTTTCAGTCCATATGTTCGGCAATTTATGGAATCATTGCCTCGGCCAAAAATAAAATCGATGGCAAACGCCCGCCCATCCATCGCAGTTGAACAGAAAAATACAATTAGAAATTCAAGGTCAACAGTAGGCACAATGACGGAACTCTGTGATTACTTTAAGGTGTGGTTTCCTCAAGTTGCTACACTTCACGACCCTGAGGATAATGACAAAATTATCAAGGAAGAGAGCTCTTTTACTCAGGCAAAGAACTGCATTTCTATTTTAAATGGTACTCAACTTACCATCGGTTTTCACATCCATAGAGGAAGTTTGCCAAGTAATGACTTCTTAAGTTTTTTACTTTCTGCTGGCCATTCAAGGATATTACATCGAAAGGAGTACCGACGCATTGAAGAACTTCTAAAAAGTAATTGGAATGAAGATCGAGCGTTTGTTGCAGTGGATCGAATTGTTGCTTCACCAAGAAATAAAGCCCGCATCACAGAGGCGATTTCATTGTCCCTTAAGGATGGCAAGGGCAATGCCGAGGCAAGATCATCCGAGGGAAAATTACTTTTTACATTTAGTGAGGGGTTGCGCTCCAAGATCTCTGGAAAAATTTACTCAAGACTAGAGCAAAACGGATTTTCATTTAATTCTCCAGCAGGAGCTTGCCCCGTGTGTAAAGGGTTTGGGCGCGTTATCGAAATCAATCCAAATCTCGTAATTCCCAACCCTGATCTTTCGTTAGTCAACGGAGCCATTAAACCATTTGAAGGAAAGGTTTATGGGCATTGTTTGCAGGACCTATTAACTGCTTGCGATAAACTGGGATTGGAAAAAGAGTTACCATGGAAACAACTCTCGCAGGAGAGCAAAGATTTTATTTGGGGCGGGGATCCAAAGCACGCAGAAGGAGACGATCTTTGGTATGGCATTAAGTCGTTTTTCAAATGGTTGGAAAAGAAAACATATAAGATGCATGTTCGGGTATTTCTTTCAAAATACAGAGGATACTTTACCTGCGAGGAATGTAACGGTACAAGGTTTCGCAAAACATCACAGTGTTGGAAATGGAAAGGATACTCACTCCCTGAGCTCTACTCCCTACCAATTTCTGAACTCATAGATAAATTGAGTGACTTGCCACTCTCGAACAATCCCAAAACCGACTTACCGCTCCAAGCAATATGCACTCGGTTAGGTTATCTTCAGGATGTAGGACTTGATTATTTAAGCCTTAATCGCTCCTCCAGAACTTTGAGTGGCGGAGAAACACAAAGAATAAATTTAACCGCTTGCCTAGGAGCCGGCTTAACGGAAACACTCTTTGCCCTAGATGAGCCGACTATTGGCTTACATCATCAGGATGTGAAACGTTTGATTAAGATTCTCCGTGATCTAGCAGATGGTGGAAATTTCGTTTGTGTAGTAGAACATGACGATCAAGTCATTCGGGCAGCTGATCGAGTTATTGAGATTGGCCCAGAACCTGGCCTAAATGGTGGTTATATTACATTCAACGGTACAGTTCCTCAGCTTTTGCGTTCCCAAAAATCGGAGACTGGAAAATGGCTCTCAGGCAAAAGAACAAATAAATTATTATCTTTCCAAAATTCTTCCCTGCCCAAGTCAAAATTTCTTAAAGTCCGCAAGGCTAACATTCACAACTTTAAAAATTTTAGTGCAGATCTTCCGCTTGGTTCATTTACTGCTGTTGCCGGGCTTTCAGGTTCCGGAAAATCTACTCTAGTTAATGACATCATTTACCAAGAGCTATCTCAAGGGTCTGCTAATGGATGGGTTAAATCTGAGGAAGATTTTTGTGATGTGGTGATGATTGACCAAGCATCTGTGCCACGATTTTCCCGTTCGAATCCAGTGTTATATTCTGATGCATGGGGTCCTATAAAAGAAGCTTTTGGTCGAACACCTGCAGCTAAGCTATCAGGTTTTTCTGCATCTGATTTTTCTTTCAATGCTGGTTTAGGCAGATGTGAATCCTGCTTGGGTCTAGGCTATGAAAATGTGGAGATGCAATTTTTACCAGACATATCAATTCCTTGCCCGCTTTGTGAAGGTAAGCGCTTTAAAGGAGAACTCCTTGAGATTAAGCTTGATGGTTTAAATGTTGCTGAAACCTTAGACCTAACCATTTCCGCTGCTTTACAAAAATTTGCACATCTTCCCAAAACTTTTAAAAAACTTGGGTTTCTTTCTGAACTTGGCTTAGGTTATTTGAAATTGGGACAGCCCTTGGGAACATTATCCGGCGGGGAAGCCCAAAGACTAAAACTGGCCAAGTATATGATTCCTCATCATAAAAACTCAAAGCCAGCTATTCTTTTCCTCGATGAACCCACGACTGGTCTACACCTCAGTGATGTACAATGCTTGATTAATTGTCTGAGGAAAGTAACTTCTGGCGGCCACTCTCTCTTTGTAATTGAGCACAATGCATCTTTATTGGCTCAATCCGATTGGATTGTAGAGCTCGGTCCGGGTGCTGGAAAAAAAGGCGGGAAAATTATTGCTCAAGGTTCTCCAGCTTCCTTCACTTCTTTAGATACTCCTACTGGCAGGCTTCTGAAAAGCCATTTGAGGAATCCTGCTGTTCATCGATCAGGTATTCACAAAAGTAAGCCTGGTAGTAAAATTGGGGTTAAAAAAAGGAACCTGAAAATTGTAGGGGCATGGGAAAATAATCTCAAGGGAGTCAATCTCAGCGTTCCTTCCAATCAGTTCGTTGTGATTACTGGACCTTCGGGTTCAGGAAAGTCTTCTTTGGCTTTTGATGTAATATTCGCAGAAGGACAAAGGCGCTTCCTAGAGTCAATGTCTTCTTATGCTCGTCAATTTGTTGAACAAATTGGCAAGCCCAAGGTGGATTTAATTCAAGGAATGTCTCCAACAGTTGCGATTGCGCAAAGGGTAACTCGCGGTTCCAAAAAGTCCACGGTAGGATCTATTACCGAGGTAGCACAGTACCTAAGATTGCTATATTCTCGGCTAGGTAAACAATTTAGCCCCGAAAATGGCAATGCGTTAACTGCATCAACTCCGCAGGAGATCTCTAGAATCATTTCGAAAAAAATAAGTGGTCTAAGAGAAGTTCGTATCCTTGCCCCTCTTGTGACTAACCGAAAAGGGCACCACAAACCATTGGTAAACTGGGCAAAGGAGCAAGGTTTTGAGGAAGTACGCTGTGACAAGGAGATTACTTCGACAAACTCCTTCGAGGGGCTAGATCGATACAAGTTGCACGATGTTGAAGTAGTTACCAAAAAATGGATTACCGCACCCAAGAATTATGAATTAAACCAAGAGGTAGACTATGCACTGGAGATAGGAAGAGGGCGTTGTTTACTTTTGCTCCCCAATAATCAGTCTTTCTGGTTTTCAACTAAAAGATCAGATCCTTTGACTGGAGAAGCGTTCCCGGAGCTTGAGCCATCGTTGCTGTCCTGGAACTCCCCTCGTGGTTGGTGCAACTCTTGCCGAGGTTATGGAAAGATTTATGATTGGATGAAAGAAGACCTTCCTGCTTCAGGTGACTGGTGGAAATTATCAAACGGGGATATTTGTCCTAGCTGCCAGGGGCAAAGACTTGGCCCCATTGGTCGAAATGTTTTCTTGAAAAGCATTTCGGGTAAATCGCTGTCTCTTCCTAAGTTACTTGAACTTCGATCCATTGAGATTATGGGATTTCTCAAGAATCTATCTGTAGAAAAAGGCAAGGAACCTGTCCTGGATGCTATTTTGCCGGAAGTTTTTGAGCGCTTAAAATTTATGGAAAATGTAGGATTAGACTACATCGCACTTAACCGAGAAACCGCCTCATTATCTGGAGGAGAATCTCAAAGAATACGATTGGCCGGTCAGTTAGGATCTAATCTTTCTGGCGTTCTATACATTTTAGATGAGCCTTCAATTGGCCTGCATCCATCAGATAATCAGAAGCTAATTAATTCACTGAGAAGGCTTCAATTGAAAGGAAATTCACTTCTTGTGGTTGAGCACGATTGGGAGACCATCCAACAAGCAGATTTCATTATTGAAATAGGACCACTAGCTGGTGAATTAGGTGGCCATCTTGTGAAGGCCAAGAGTTCGTTGCCATTATCAAGGCAATGCCATTCAAAAACAGGCAATCCTTCATTCAATAGCCTAAAGCACCCCCTAAGAGGTAAATGGCGAAGACTGCCATCACGCAAACTCAATTCCTCAGACGCTTTTTTGGAATTAAATAATGTCAATTTCAGAAACCTCTCTAATTTAAATATTAGTCTGCCCCTTGGTAGGTTTATCGTATGCTGTGGAGTATCTGGAGCCGGTAAGTCCAGTTTGGTTCGCGGGCCACTCTACAAAGGCGTTAAAAAATCGATCCAGCAAAAAACTAATAAAATTAAGACTGAAAATTATGAAGTAAGAAACGGCAACCAATTTGCAAAAGCAATTGAAGTCTCACAAAGCCCGATTGGGAAAACATCTCGCTCCACGCCAGTAACTTACCTCGGTGTTTGGACCCGCATAAGGGAGCTCATCTCAGCTTTACCCGAGGCAAAGGCACGCGGCCTCAATCCTAGTGATTTCTCCTTCAATGTTAAAGGGGGTAGGTGCGAAGTTTGTAAAGGAGCAGGAAAAATAAAATTAGAAATGAATTTTCTTCCGGATTCCTACACAGAATGTGATGAGTGCAAGGGCATGAGATATCAGAACCATGTATTGGATCTTAAATGGCGAGGCAAAAACATTGCTGAAATCCTAAACCTTAGTTTCGAGGACGCATGCACCTTCTTCTCTTTTGATGAAATGCTTAAAGAGACTTTCCTGCTCATGAAAGAAACTGGCCTTGGATACATTCGGTTGGGACAGACTTCTCCCACTCTTTCTGGCGGGGAGGCCCAAAGGCTTAAGCTCGCATCAGAACTTATTTGCGGCATTGAGCTAAAAACAAAATCCGCAGGAAAAAGAAAAAATAATTTTTATGTTCTAGAGGAACCCACTATCGGCCTACACCAAAAAGATTGCGAAAGATTAATTCAAATGCTGCACCGCTTAGTTGATGAAGGGCACACGGTCGTGGTCATAGAGCATGATGTAGAATTAATAGCGGAAGCAGATTATATAGTCGAATTGGGTCCCAAAGGAGGTGTCGACGGGGGCAAACTAATTCACCAAGGTAGTGTATCTTCTTTATTGAAAAAAAGATCTAGCCCAACAGCTAAATTTTTAAACAAAGTGGTGTCCGTAAAATAATAATATGTCTTCTATGGATTCAGGCGAATAAAGATTTTTTTACCTGCCTTTATAATATGAGAATCTTCGTTCAAGTTACTCAAATCAAGATCAGGGTTATCAACTTTTGAACCATCCAGTTTAATTGCCCCTTGCTTTAGCAATCTCCTAATTTTGCCCTTTGATTCAAATAATTCTGTTGCTGCCAAAATATTCAAAAGGGTAGGAGTGCCGGGATTCATACTTTTAAGCGAAAACTCGGGCATTTCGTCTGGATTCTCACCCTGGGAAAAAACTTGGGAAAAAGAAGAGTACTCGTTTTCTGCAACTTCTTTTCCATAAAAAAGAGCCGTTAATTCACGAGCCAATATCTTTTTGCTCTCCATCGGATGAGATCGCTTGAACATATTAATTTCAGCTTGGTCCTTAAGTAAAAGAAGACGGTAATAATCCCACATTACCTCATCAGATATCGACATGGTTTTGCCAAAAATATCTTTTGACGAGTCGTTAAATGCAATGAAGTTGTCGTAACTTTTAGACATTTTTTTTGCACCATCTAATCCGACCAATAAAGGCAAGGTAATAACTGCTTGAGGCGGAACCCCTTTTTCTTTCTGCAAGCTCCTGCCTACCAACATATTAAATAACTGATCACTCCCCCCTAATTCAACATCAGATTCGAGAACGATGGAATCATATCCCTGAATCAGTGGATACATGAATTCAACCATTGAAATAGGCTGATTGGACTTAAAGCGTTTTTCAAAATCATCTCTTTCGAGCATACGGGCAACAGTCATGCTTCTACTTAGCGTAAGGGCATCAGCAAAGGCCATTTTGCCAAACCATTCACTATTCCTTCTAACAATGGTTTTACTTTTATCGATTATCTTGAACGCTTGATCAAGATAGGTTGAAGCATTTTGCTCGACTTCCTTCTCCGTTAATTCAGGCCTCAGCTCAGATCGTCCGCTCGGATCACCAATTCTGGCCGTATAATCTCCAATCAATAAAATTGCTTCATGTCCTGCATCCTGAAATTGCCTTAATTTGTTAAATACAACCAAATGGCCAAAAGTTAGGTCTGGTCTCGTGGGATCAACTCCAAATTTAACTTTTAACTTTCGACCACTGGATAGGCTTTCCATTAACTCATCCTTACCGATCACTACATCTGTATTGTCCAAGAGTTTATCTGAAATCATCACGAATTAATCCCTTATAAATAAAATTGCCTTTTTCTACGAGCGAAGAATCAAACCTACTCGCCATGAACTAATGTGATTCAGCTTGCAAGTTAGATTAGTAGTATTACCTAATTTAAATAATACATTTAAACCCCATTTAACAAAGACATATTATGACCTTAGAAATTGGCACGAACGCCCCCGACTTCACCCTTAAAGCCAAGACAAGCGATGGCCTTAAAGATATCACCCTCAGCGACCATTTCGGTGAGTCAAATGTTGTTTTACTCTTTTTTCCCTTTGCTTTCACCAGTGTATGCATGGCTGAGGCTTGCTCGGTTAGGGATGATTTGAAAGCATTTGAGGCATTAAATGCAAAAGTGTACGGGATAAGTGTGGATAGCCCATTTGCCCAAGAGGCAATGGCACTCAAAGAAGAATTAAATTTTCCGCTACTTAGCGATTTTAATAAGTCAGTCTCTACTGAATATGGGGTTCTGTACGAGGACTTCATTGGCTTTAGAGGAGTTTCTAAACGGTCTGCGTTCGTTATCTCCAAGGAAGGAAAGATTATTTTTTCGTGGTCATCCGATGACCCGAAGCAACTTCCTGATTTTAATCAAATTAAACAAGCTCTTTAAATTTAGATATTTTCAATTAATCCGCATTTTTCATCTTTAAAATTGCTAGGATGACCTTGTAGGTCATGGACATAAATTACAGAGTTCATGTTACTCCTAACAGAGTCTTTGTTAAGGTTTTCAACAAAGCATCTTATCTTAATTGTGAACCTATTCGAAAATTTTTTGATGAGCAAAATGAAAGGGGTTGCAACAATTTCATCATAGATTTTCAAAGCTGCTCAAGCATGGATAGCACATTCTTGGGCATTCTCGTCAGCGTGGCCATTAAAGTTAGAAAGTCTGCAGAAGGAGGTTCTTTCACTTTGCTTAATCTTCGTGGCAGAAATCTAGAAACTGTCTGTAATTTAGGAATACATCAAATTGCCGATATTAGCTCAGATGAGGTAAATGATGTTGAAGAGCTTGAAAACCTTTCTTCAAAGCCTTCTAATCTTAATGCCAATGCACATACTATATACAAGGCTCATAAAGCTCTTATGAGCCTGAATGAAAAAAACCTGAGGGTTTTTTCAGATGTTGTGAGTTATCTTGAACAAAAAAATGAAGACTAACTTCAATTTTATAAATTAATGTACTCGTTTGCTTGTTTTTTTGGCGGGTTAATCATTGGCATAATCATATTAGTTTTTGCCCGGAAAAAATGGGTTAAATTTCATAAGAATTTACTCGATCAAAATAATCAACTGGCTCAGGAAAAAAAAATTGCAGTAGATTTCATGCACAACCTGGCAGAGGCCATTGGTGAGGGAGTGGAAAGAAAAGTTCTTTACCAAAGAATTGTTCATACGGCAGTTAAAACTACCGGAGCAATGAGTGCCTGCATTTATGAAAAACTTTCTAATGGAAGACTGAAGGGTGTTGCGGTTGAAGGACTTTTTCCGCCACAACGGATAATCAAGTTGGATACGGAAGAGAAAAGTACTCCTAGAGCCAGATTCATTGAGAAAGTTTTGAATTCAGAAATCTTGGAAACTGAGGAAGGCGTCGTAGGCCAAGTTGCCAAAACAGGAAAACCTGTTTTCATACCCAACGCACTTGAAGACCCCAGAATCATAAGGCATCAAGATCCGTCTTTGTCCGTGCGATCAATTGTATATTCTCCACTAATTCATAACGATGAAACCCTAGGAGTTCTTGTTGTGGCAAATCCTGCAAACGAACTGCCCTTTTCGGAGACTGATTTTTCCATGATTAATTCTCTTGGTGAACAAGCAGCCTTGGCTATAAAAAACTCAGATACTATGAATCTGAGGTTTGAAAAAACCAGAATGGATTCTGATCTTAGGCTTGCACATGATGTTCAGGAATTATTTTTAACCCGCGTTTTCCCCCCAAGTAAAGGACTGGAAATTGATGCAAAATATATTCCATCTGCACAGGTTGGAGGAGACTTTTATGATTTTCACAAACTTTCCTCTCATCAATTCTGTCTTTGCATTGCAGATGTATCTGGCAAAGGAGTTCCAGCTTCGTTACTGATGGCTCTTTGCCAAACCCACTTAAAGCATTTGGTGCACAAAAATCGATCTCCCTCAGAAATTTTGATCCTCCTAAATGAAGAGCTTTTTCCAAGGATTCGCAAAGACATGTTTATTACTCTTTTCCTTGCCGTTTTGGATACCCAACAAGACAAAATTACCTACGCTAGGGCAGGGCATGAGGCAGCATTATTAGCTAAAAAAGAATTACAACAAGACGGAGTTATCCAATTAAAAGGAAATGGAATGGCATTGGGAATGGTCGAGCCAGGCTTATTTTCAGGTTTAATTGAGGATAAAGAAGTTTCTTTTTCCGCTGGTGATTTACTTTGCCTGTTTACTGACGGACTCACTGAAACTACCAATTCAGAAGGAGAAGAATTTGGGGTTTCTCGTCTGCAGAATGAGCTTATGAAAAGCAGCAATGTTTCACCAGAAACTTTTAATCAGCAAATTATTAATAGTTTAAATAAATTTTGTAATCAGAATAATGATCGTGATGACTTGACTATTTTAACTGTTAGACGGCTTTAAAAATAAGCTAGGGAGATCAAATAATTTTTCTTTCATCAAAATCAATCACATCAGCAAAAGAACGTAAATCATCACGGTTAGCAGCACCTAACCCAGCTTTAATTTCTTGAAGTTTTTCCAATGCCATATCTGACATCCCAATTTGAACAACCCTTCGATTCCACTCGTGCACTCGAAGGTCTTGTGGAAATAATTTAGCAAGATCCGCGTTAAGTTCATCATCGGATTTTGCTGCTTTTACACACTCGATAATTTGTTGGGGCTCGACTCCTAGATGCAAGCAAAGGAAGGCATCGAAGCCTTTTGTAAAGTTTCTCTGATAACTCTTGGGAAGGGTGCCCTGTAAATATTTTCTGATTTTTCCCAAAAAACGGGGCAAATGTAACAAACCAGTAGAATGAGGCTCATAAGGTGAAGGAAGATCAAGTAAGGTGGCGCCCGTAGGTCCATGGGTGATGTTTGAGTCCAAGTTTGTAATTAGGTTATAAATGATTAGTATCTGAAAGCCAATCAATGGGACAAACCAAAAAGACAAATGTAATTTCTAGAGTTAGTGCCTATATCTTTGCTTACAAGCTTCTTTTCGGGGGGACCTTGGCACTTGCATGTCTTATGACAATACTCTCAGTCATAGCACCTTCAGTGATTCAACGGGTCCTGGATAATGTTTTCGCGAAGGGAGTAGGGAGTGGGAATTTGCTTATTCAAGGAATTCTACTCATCGCCATTATTTTTTTTGCGAAAGAGTTGCTCAACTGTCTACGGATTCGAATTAATAATCGGCTAGAACAAAAAGTAATTTTTTGTTTAAGGCAAGATTTGCACGATAAATTACTACGCTTACCTGTTAATTTTTACGACCAACGCAAGAGCGGTGATATTTCTTCGCGGGTTTTAGAAGATGTTCAAAATGTTGAAAGGGCTATTTTGGATGGAACTGAGCAGGGCGTCATTGCAGTTTTAACTCTGGCTGGAGTCTCAGGTATGATGTTTTGGCAAGAACCAACGCTTGCTACAATTGTTTTTCTCCCTATTCCTCTTCTTGGTTGGATGGCGTTTCGTTATGCTCGTGTATCCAAAAAAAACTGGCGTGCTGTTAGGGATAAGTCAGGAGAACTGAATTCATTGCTTGTCGAAGACATTCAAGGAAACCGCCTTATTCAATCTTTCGCTCTCATGTCTAGGGAGCGTAAGAGATTTTCCCAAATCGCCAAAGAGCTTGAAGCCGTATCACTTCGGGCAATGTACCGGTGGTCGATTCAGGGCCCCGGAGCAAACTTTACTTCCTCATTAGGCATTCTTGGCGTAATTGGTATGGGTGCATATTTATTGGAAACAGACCCATCTTTCTCTACCGGACAGTTTTTTGCGTTTTTGCTCTATGCAAACATGTTCTATGAGCCAATTCGTCAATTAGTTGGCATTAATAATCTCATCGCTGCCGGGAAAGCATCTGGAGAAAGAGTATTTGAAATACTTGATGCTCCAATTGAGGTTAAGAATCCCAAGCAACCTATTGGCATACCCCAAAAGAATCACGAGGTTCAATTTTCAAATGTTTCTTTTTCATACGCAGAAAGATCGCCGGTAGTAAATAACCTCTCTTTTACCCTTAAACACGGTAAAACAACTGCTCTTGTGGGACCAACTGGGGCTGGTAAAAGTACCATCGCAAATTTATTGCTTCGATATTATGATGTAGAAAAAGGCAGTATCTTAATTGGCGGCAAAAACATTAACCGTTTTTGTTTAGAAAATTTAAGGGAGCACATTGGGTTGGTTTCTCAAGATCCATTTCTTTTTGATGCTTCGGTTAAAGAAAACTTGCTTTTGGCAAATCCTCAAGCAAGTAAGAAGGAAATGCATGAAGCTCTACACGCTGCCTATGCTTGGGGTTTTGTTAGCTCTTTACCCAACGGCATAAATACTTTGATTGGAGAAAGGGGCGTTAGATTAAGTATGGGAGAGAAACAACGCATCACAATCGCTCGAGCAATGCTAAAATCATCGCCAATTTTGATTATGGATGAAGCTACTTCTAGCGTGGATGTGGAAACTGAGAGAGAAATACAAAAGGCACTTTATGCCCTAACAAATAATAGAACCACTTTAATCATCGCACATCGTCTAAGCACAATTCGAGAAGCAGATGAAATCATCTTCCTCGAAAAGGGCAAAATAATAGAAAGGGGTACTCACCAAACATTACTTGAGCTGCGAGGTTCTTACATGAATTTCTGTAATCTTCAAGAAAGCCTAATGTGATTACAGAAAATTATTTTCTCAGTTAAGATTCCAGCCTGTTTCTGTTGATTAGAAACCTTATCATACAAAAAATTATATATGGAAAAGTAAGGACTGCTATACTACGCAAAGTAAGAAAGTTTATTTGTGCCAAAGGACCATAGATGATTTTTTCTGCCCATACTCTGAGAGAAACTTCCATCATGAATTCTAATTTGAGCCCGAGAGCGATGTAGTAAATCATAAGTGGCCAAATCGTGAATCCTATCGTTAAAAATAGTAGAGCAAACCAAAGTTCCTTTGACCAATTAATCATAAAACAAATAAATCCTACCCTAAGGATCACGAACTGCAAGCGGATCATCGCATCTATTACTACTTTCAAAAGATTTCAGTTAATTTGATTTGCTTCATCGCAAAGCTTGTTTTTTGGTCATCATAATGAATGAAGTTGATAAGGAAGTAATTTCTATTTTTGAGGATACGCAAGCCTTGCTCAAGGGGCATTTCATTTTACGCTCCGGCTTGCGAAGCGAATTTTTTTTCCAATGCGCTCAAGTCTGCCAATATTTAGACAAAGTTCAGCGACTAGCTGAACTTCTCATCGCTAAGCTTTCTCCTAAGAAAGTTAATTTGGTTATTGCTCCCGCTATGGGAGGTCTCGTTATTGGTCAGGAAGTAGCTAGACAGCTTGGAGCTCGTTTCATTTTTCTGGAGAAAATCAATGATCAGCTTACCCTGAGAAGAAACTTTTCTATCAATCCAACCGATCGAGTACTTCTAGTGGAAGATGTGGTAACTAAAGGAGGGCGAGTTAAGGAGGCAATAGAAATAATCCAGCAGCATCCCTGCGAATTTTTAGGTGCTGTTAGTTTAGTTGATCGCAGTGTAGATAAAGTTGATTTTGGTGTTCCTTTTATGTCCCTTTTAAAGATGAACTTTCCCACATTTGAGGCTGACCACCTGCCCGAACATCTTCAAAACATGCCCGCAATCAAGCCCGGCAGTTAGTATGCCGAGATTTAAGGTATTCTGTAAGCTAAAAATCGGTATTTGCCACGGTACCACACATAAAACCGATTAATCCCAGGATAAAGATTTTTAGAGACATCATTTACATCCAAAATTTGGGTTCCATTGATTTCTACAAGAATCACTCCTTTTTTGAAAGTCTCTGTTTCTCCGGTTGAGGATGAAACTAAAACCCCACGAACTGCATTAGGTACCCCAAATTTTTCACGGTTTTGAGCGGTTAAATTAGAAAGTTCAATTCCAGGAATGGGTGCCATTTCTTCAGACATTGAACCAAGAACCGCGGTAAGTTCGTATGCCTTCCCCCCCCTAATGACCTCAATGCTCACCTCTGACCCAGGTAAGGATTGTGAAATAGCAACCCTAGCCTGATTGACTGAATAAACTGCCTTTTCGCCAACTTTTACAATCTTATCATCTTTTAAAAAACCGGCCCTTTTGGCTGGACTATTCGAAGCAACGCTACCCACAATGGCAGCCTTTCCATTTTCGTCAGCATGGAGGGAAACCCCCAAAAATCCACGACGTATTTTCCCTTCCTCCAAAAAGTCAGTTAGAGCCCGCCTCACCATATTTACAGGTATAGCTAAACCAATTCCAATATTTGCACCAGTTTGTGATATGATCGCAGTGTTTATGCCGATTAGCCTACCTTTTGCATCTAGTAGTGCACCCCCTGAGTTTCCTCTGTTGATTGATGCGTCAGTCTGAATGAAGTTTTCGTAAGCACCTTTTTCTCGCAAGATCCCAAGTTCGGATTTTCGGGTTGCCGACACAATTCCCATTGTAACCGTCATTCCAACGCCAAGAGGGTTTCCAACAGCAAATACAATATCACCTACTCTAAGGTTGTCACTATTTGCAAGAGTGGCGAATGCCAGTTTCCTATCTGTATTTATTTTTAAGACTGCTATGTCAGTTGAATGGTCATAGCCAACGATCTCCGCGGGGAATTCTGTACCTCCGTCTAGTTGAACAATCACTTCTTCCATTAATTCTCCCGAGTATGGATCCGTTATTACATGTGCATTAGTGACGACATGCCCTTGGGGAGATACAATTACCCCGGAACCAATGCCAGCAGGCACTTTTTCTTCTTCTATTCGTGGTGAGTTAATACGCGGAAGTCCGTAATATCGCCTTAACCAATCCTCCGCAGGGTTTCCTCCTCCTGGATACAATCTCCTGACAAGTTGTTGAGTTGTAACCGCAACCACCGCAGGGGTAGCCTGATCCAAAATAGAGGAGTAACTTTGTACTGGATTTGAAACGGATCGATCTATCTCGGAGTTGTCTACCTCAAGGGAAAAACTATTTGGTTGGCCAATCGCATAGTTGCAGATTGCTAAAAAATATAGGAAATATTTCAAACCTACTAACTTATGTCTTAGTACATTCACTACTTTTTAAGCGAATATGAGTTCGAATATTGTCTTCGAAAGTTGATTGAAGAACAATTTCTTTAAAAACCCTTAACTTCAAATAAACTAGAAATGCTTCGGTCGGTATGAGTTCGATGGATTGCTTCGCCTAACAAAGGGGCAACACTTAATTGAGTGATTGGCAAATTTTCTAAATTTAAATTCACCGAATTTGTAGTAATCAGTTCATCAAGGTGCCCTTGTTGCAAACGTTCCTTTCCTGTTTCATTTAGAACGCAGTGGCTGATAACTGCAGAAACTCTCTTTGCTCCTCGATCTTTCAGAAGTTTTGCCGCAGCTGTTAGGGTTCCAGCTGTTTCAGTCATATCGTCAATAATTAAAACTTCTCGGCCCTCAACTTCTCCAACTAAGTTGGTTGCTTCAACGGTACTCGCACCTGTTCTTCTTTTAGCCACAAACCCAAGAGGGCAACCAAGGACCTCAGCATAAGCATTCGCCATCTTCATGCCACCAACATCTGGAGTAAAAATGGTCATATTTTCCGTGTTGCGGTTTCGCATATATTCAAAGAACACGGGCGATGCATAAAGATGATCAACCGGGATATCAAAAAATCCTTGTATTTGCTGGGCGTGTAGATCCATCGTTAAAACTCTGTTAGCACCTGCCGCAACCAAAAGATTTGCAATCAACTTTGAAGTAATGGGCACCCGTGGCTGATCCTTGCGATCTTGCCTTGCGTATCCAAAAAAAGGAATCACAACAGATATTCTTGCTGCAGAGGCACGTCTCGCTGCATCTACCATAATCAGTAACTCCATTATATTATGGTTTGCAGGAGAATTTGTGGACTGCAAAAGAAACACATCCATACCACGAATGTTTTCATTATATCTCACAAAGCTTTCGCTATCTGGGAATGATGTGACTAGCGCATCGCCCAGTTCAATATCAAGATATGTACAAATTTCTTTGGCAAGGGGGAGGTTGGAGTTTCCACTAAAAATCTTGAGGCTTGTAGCGTTCTGCATCATTCGTATTTACACACTGGCTTTTTCTTCGGCAAACCTATTGAAAAATTCAGGTAATTTTCTCTGTAATACGGAAATTCTTTGGGCAAGATGAAAGGGAAGTGCAGGGTTCCCTTTCAGAAATGCTCCTGCCTCAACATCCTTGGTTATTCCAGACTGCCCGGCAATTTTAGCTCCGCGACCAACCTTTAAATGACCAGCAAAGCCAGCCTGCCCGCCTACCATAACATCATCTTCCATGATTACGCTTCCACTTATTCCTACTTGGGCAACAATTAGGCAATTTTTACCAATGCGCACATTATGTCCAACTTGCACTAAATTATCCAACTTTGATCCTTGGCCAATTCTTGTTTCTTCAAACCTGGCACGATCGATACAGGTGTTCGCCCCTATTTCTACATCATCTTCGACAATTACTTTTCCAAGATGTGGAGTTTTCCGGTGAGTTCCCTCATTTTGATCAAACCCGTATCCTTCAGAGCCGATAATCACACCAGCATTTAAAATCACCCTTCTCCCTATCTCGCATCGTGCAAGAAGCTTGACTCCAGGATGGAAAAGAGACTTTTCACCGACAACACAATCAGCTCCTACATGACAATGTGTCCCAATCTGGCAATGCGGCCCAATCTGAGCATTTGAACCTATGTAACTAAAAGCACCTATTGAGACGCTACTATCAATTACAGCATTTTCTTCTACAACTGCTGATGGATGGACTCCAGGCTGGACTGGAGGGAATAGTTTTTCTTCCAAAATTTTACAAACATCTGCCAATGCTAAAGATGGGTTTTCTAATCTAACAAAAATTTGGTTTGGCTTAGGTTCCCCAAGGTAATCTCTCGGAAGGAGTAGAATACTGGCATTAGACTTTTTTACAAAGCTTTTGTATTTTTGATTACCCAAAAAGGACAAATCTCCAATTGATGCATTTTGAAGATTTGCAATTCCCGAAATATTTTCTAATTCAAGAGCACCATCGATATTTGCATCTGGGAACAACCCAAGCAACTCAGATACTTTCAGGCTAAGACTCACTGAATTTGCTTAGCTCAGCAATTTTACAAACTACTTTTTCTCAGCGTTTAGGGTAACAATTACCTCTTCTGTGTAATCAGTACTATCAGAAGAATAAAATACTCCGAGTTGCGTTTCAGAAGAATTTAACACTAAATCTAATCCTTTTGAGGCCGAAACCTTTTTTATTGCTCCGCGAATATCTTCTAAATGTTCAACCAATAAGTTTCTTTGCCGCTGGGCGATAGTAGCTTTTGCCCGCTTGTCGTAGGCAACCATGTCATCTTGTTTCTCCTTAGCGACTTTTACTTTTTCTTGATACTCAGATTTCAGTGAGGAAGATTCGATGTTTGGATTTTTGAGTTTTTCTTCCATTTCTCTGAGTTCCTCAACGATTTTTTCCAATTCATCCCTGAAAATTTCGAGTTCTTCCATCGCAACCTTCTTGGACTTATCTAGCCTTTCTCTTGCATCTTTTACCTTATGATAGCCATCAAATACCTTCTGTACATCAACAACCCCAATTTTTTGGGCATGAACAAATGTGGTCGCCGCAAATAGACAAACAAGCAAAAGACGAATAAAAGATTTCATATTAATTTATTATGAGGAAATAGAGTGATAATTGGCAACAATACTTTAAAATCGAGTGCCACCTGAAAAATGAAATTGGGTAGACGCTCCATTACCACTTGGGTCGGTCATAGGGAATCCAAGATCAAGTCGCAACGGCATACCCATAACCATAATTCGTAGTCCTAAACCCCAGTTATCATGCCAATCTTCATCACGTTTACCTGGCGTAAACTTAAAATCTTTGCGCCTTAGGAAGCCCCCATCATAAAAAATCGCAAATCGTAAAGGATCAGCCAATTTAAAGGTATATTCGAGAGTTGCATATGATAAAGAATTGCCCCCTTCGGGCTCATCAGAACCCGCAAAAAGAGGGCCCGCCTCCCTGTAGTCCCATCCTCTTAAATTATAAGGCCCTCCCATAAAGAACCTGTCAAAAAAAGGTACATTCGCATCTTGGCCATTTTCAAATTGTCCAAGAGTTCCAAATTTTCCAGAAATTGTAAGTACCTGCTCCATAGCATCATAGGTTTGAAAAAATCGTGTGCCTTGAATTTCAAAGCGCCCATAGTCAGCATCTCCGCCGAAAATCCCGCCAACAAATTCTTTGCGCATCGAGATAACGCTGCCCATAGTAGGGAAAAGTAACGCATCACGGGTGTCTCGACTTAAAGTTAGTCCAACTTTGGATATAACCAAATCCTGCTCTTTGATAAATTTTGGAGCCAATAAGCTTACATCATCTATTAAAACATCTTCGTAGCTGTAGAACAGTCGACCCTCGACAAGTTCAAATAATCTTTTACGAAAATAAATCTCAAAACCTGCTCTTAGCTCATCGTAATAGGAGCTTTGAAAATCCGATTTTTCTCTGAATAATTCAAAGCCTGCAGCAAGTCTACGATTTAAAAACCATGGCTCTTCTAATGCCAATCGGGCTTCGTTGCTCCTCGATCCAAGCTTGAGACGGAGACGAAATTTCTGTCCATCACCCTGTAAAAAGTTCGGAGCTCGCCAACGCATAATGTCAAAATTTCCCTGTCTGATTTCGGCAAACATCATGGCTTTCTCGAGGGTACTAAATCCTACTCCAAAACCTAAGTGACCCGTTTTTCCTTCTTCAACATCAACGACCATATTTCGGCGTGAATTCCTCAGCTCAGGGTCCATCGTATCTATGGGTTCATCCGTTACGCTGACCTTTTCAAAAAGTTTGGTATTTAATAATCGCCCCTCGTCTACATCCATTCTAGTAAGATCAAATGTTTCTCCAGGAGCAAGGGCTAGTTCCCTAAGAAGAACAACCGTTTTAGTTTTTTCATTACCTCTGACTTTAATAGAATTTACGGAAAATTTATTGTTCTCTGTTATTTCAAATCGAAGATCTATTTGATTGGTATTCAAATTGGGAGTGCGGACGACACGAACATAGGCATCAAGGTATCCCTTCTCCCCATAAATCCTCTTAAGTCTACTCCTTTCTTTGGATAAAACTTCCGGTGAATAAGGCTCCCCTTGTATTATCATTGATTTTTTGATTAATTCCTCAGTATCAATGACGACATTCCCAGTAATCTTATTATCTCCAAAGAAAGAACGGTTTCCTTCAATAATCTCGATTTGTAATTCCAGACTTTTCGAAGCATAAGGAATAATCCGTACATTATTCTGCTCTAATCTAACTCCTAAAAACCCCTCATTCCTGTAGGCTTCTTTTAGTTTTTCCAAATCATCTTCTAAAATTCTAGGACGATACTTTGAACGAGCAGACCAAAAGCGCCAAAAGCGCCATTCTGCAGTCTCCATCACATCCAATAATTTGTCTTTTTTTAGATTTGCGTTCCCAATGAAGCTTATTTTGGAGATTTTTCTCTTTTCATTTTCCAATATTTCAAAAACTAATTTGGCTTCATCTTTTTCAGTAGAATCAATAACTTGGCTTTTGATCCGAATATTCCAGTATCCTTTTTCCAAGTAAAGATCTTCCAGCACTTTTAGGTCAGCATTGACCTTTGAAAGGTCAAGCATTTGGCCAAGTTTTGTGGAAATGCTTTTACTGAGTTTTTTATCCGATATTTTAATATTTCCATTAAAGGAAATTTCGCCAACCCTCGCTTTGGTTTTGACCTTAAAGACTAGTGCAACTTTTTCATCATTTTCTAAATCAGGATCTAAGTATACTTTGACATCCTGAATTGTTCCAGAGTCCATTAAGTTACGAATTGATTTATCTATCGATGATTCACGGAAAATGGCACCTTCCTCAACTTGAAGGTTTTGCCTAATGAAAGATTCGCTAACCGTACGCGGCCCTTGCAATTTAATATCAATGGAATGAATTTTCTTTGTATCACCAAAAGAAAAAACCCAAACTGAAAGAAAGATTAGGAAAGATGAGACCGATTGAAATTGCTTGAGCATTTTAAGCTTAATTTAGGCGAGGATCAGACTGCATGCTTTCGAAACGAGTAAATTTCCTGCGGAACGCAAGATTGATTTTACCAGTTGGCCCATTTCTTTGTTTTGCAAGAATGAGTACTATAGGCTCAAAATCTTCATTTTCATCAGCATCCTCACTGCCCGCATCCATTTCTCTAACATCCTCTCCTTTTCGATGTTTTCCTAACAACATCACTACATCAGCATCTTGTTCAATTGCACCAGACTCTCTTAAATCAGACAAGCGAGGCTCGCGCTTTTCCTTTTCGGAGTCACGATTCAACTGACTCAACACCAGCACAGGAACATCCAGTTCCTTTGCCATTGCTTTTAGCCCTCTAGAAATATCTGAAATTTGGTTTTCCCGCGATTGCAGTCGGCCATCTGCGGAGATAAGTTGAAGATAATCAACTACTACCAAATCCAGCTTTTTTCTCATCTTAAGCCGCCTCGCCTTGGCTCGGATTTGGTTTATGGTAAGCCCACTAGTATCGTCAACCCACAGCGACGCATCCTGAAACTCCTTGCTGGTTTTATGCAAGCTTTCTGCTTTTGATTTAGGCACAAAGCCTTTTCTTAAATCATTCATATTAACGCGAGCTCTTCCGCAGATTAAACGCATTGCCAATGATGTTGCACTCATTTCAAGACTAAAGACCAAGGCATGCTTCTCTCTGGCATTATTCGCTGCAGAAAATGCTATGTTTTCAACAATGTTCATGGCCAAGCTGGTCTTTCCGACCGAAGGTCTTGCCGCCAATACAATCATCTCCCCAGGCTTGAATCCATTGGTTAAGGCATCCAGATCACTGTAACCAGATAAAACTCCATCGACTTCTTCTCGCGATAGCATTCGTTGGATTTGCTCCATTGCCTGTTTAATGGGCTCACTAAAAGGAATTGACGCCCGTATGTTTTGGTCATCGCCTAAAGAGCACACCCTTTGCTCCAAATTAGACAGAAATTCCTCAACTTGAGTTGGCTGGCGATTGGCTCCATCAAGAATATCGTAAGCAACAAAGATACACTTTCGAAGCAATGATTTTTGCTTTACGATATCAAGCCAAAATGATGCATGTGCGGAAGTGTCAATTCTCGAAGAAAGAGACATTACTCCCTCTTTGCCCCCAGCTTGCTCTAATTGACCATCTGATTGCAATTTTTCAACCAATACAATCTCATCGACTTCAATGGTATTATTGTGCAAATCAATAATCGCTTCATAGATCAGCTGGTGCTTAAGAAAATAAAAGTCTTCAATACGGAGAGATTTTTCGATGCAAGCCGAAATAACTTCGCCAGAGGAATCAACTATACATGCAGCTAAAAGCCCCTGTTCAGCGTCTTGATTGCTAGGGAGTGGTTGGCCTTCAATTTTGTCATCTTTAGGCTCTCTAAAGTGCCGAGTACCGGATTCCGAGGATGTTGATGTGGTTGAAAATGAAGACACTGCCACTCCTTTTCGACCCCAAAAGGTGAAAAATTACGCCACCTCAATCGGATTTTCTGAAACTACTTCCACAGTTAAATTGACCACGACCTCTTGGTGTAGCTGCAGATGTACTTCCATTTTTCCGAGGTCCTTAATGGGGTTGAAGTTTTTAAAGTGCCTTTTATCAACTACAAAACCTTGCTCTTTTAATTTATCGACGATCTGCTGAGAAGTAACAGATCCAAATAATTTTCCTCCAGATCCGGTCTTAACTGCAATAGCAAGGGAGATGTTTTCAAGCTTAGTAGCTACTTCTTGTGCTTTTTGCAATTCCTCAGACTCTCTGGCTGCCCTTGCTATCATAAGGGCATCCAGTCGTTTTTTGTTGGAAAGATTAAGCGGAACAGCTTTTTTCCTTGGTAAAAGAAAGTTGCGTGCAAAGCCTGCCTTGACTTTCACGATGTCACCCTCGAGCCCAAGGTTGTCTACTTTTTCGAGTAATAAAATTTCTGTATTAGCCATGATTGAATGTTGTTAATAATTAGAAAGGAACATCTTCATCGAGGTCGGACTGCTGAGATGGTTGAGTGTCTAAAGAGTTTGCTTGTAAATTGGCATCCGTTAACGATGCTCCAGAAGAGGGTGTTGAAGATTCTGATCTGCCAGAATCAACAAATTCGAAATTATCTAATACAACCCGAATTGCACTTCTTTTTTCTCCTTCCTTGGATTCCCACTGATCCAGTTTCAGTCTGCCTTCAATAAATATGGGCCTGCCTTTGGAGAAAAACCTGGCAACCGCCTCAGCCCTTGGCCCGAAGCATTCCACATCAACAAAGGTAACTTCTTCTTTCTTATTACCTTCAGAATCCTTGTAATTTCTGTTTAATGCCAATCCAAAATTACAAACCGGCCTACCAGAGGACATCATCCTAACCTCAGGGTCCCTGGTCAGATTTCCTATCAGTAAGACTTTATTTAAAGACGCCATTGAAGAAAGAATTAAATAGTTAATTACTGCACTCGATTAACACACGATCAACTTTTTTCTCTAGTTTGAGTTTTTCTTTAATCTTTGAAGGAGTTTGCGGGCTACCAGTAATTTCAAATTGCAAATAAGACCCCCTGAGGAGGTTCTTTCGAGTAGGATAAGCAAAATCATGCTGCCCAAGTTCTTCAACCTTTATCACCTCGCCATCTGATTGGGCAATAACCTCAGAAAGTTTGGGGATCATCTCATTTGACGAACCTTCGCTTCCGCTAGGATCGATAACTATAGTTGCAGAATAATTTCGTGTAGTCATGATTACAAGTTGGTGGGTAGTGGATGACGATTAATGAAGTTGGTAGCGTGAGGAAATCCTCTAAGGACGAGCAACTTCAAAGTGAAAATCAATTTAGGTAGAAGACAATCGAATGATTTTTGTTCCTCTTTAGACAAATCAGATAAAACAAATTCGGACAATGGTTTTTTAGCATCTCGATTTGAATTAATCCCTAGTCTTAGCCTAGGAGGAGAGAAGCCCAAACTGTTAATAACGCTGGCTACACCATTATGACCGCCTGCAGACTTTCCTTGGGAAAGTTTTGCTCTTCCGAATGGAAGGTTTAATTCATCGTGAACAATCATGAAAATATCATCTACTCCCAATACTTTTCTTAAAAAATCAACCATTCCATTGCCGCTAGAATTCATAAAATGCTTGGATTTAACGAGATAGACATCAGAACTAAAAAACTCGAACGAAACAACATGTAGGTCAGGGTAGTCATGCAGTGTCGATTCTTTTGATACAGAAAAATGGTCAATAAATCTATGACCTAAATTGTGCCTGTTGTTCCTGTATTCCAATCCCGGATTTCCAAGCCCGAGAAGGATCAATTTCACCGAATTGGGAATACCAATTATTCACTACCCTCAGCCTGTTCTTGAGACTGATCAGTTTCCGCAGAGGCTTCATCCTCGGATGATTCTTCAGTAGACTCGCCATCTTGCTCGGTATCATCATCAGCACCTGCACGACCACTTGCACTTCCAACGCAGGTAACTACATTGCTTTCGCTATCTCCAATTAACTCAATTCCGTCGGAAACTGGAATGTCCTTAATTTGTAAACTTCCGCCAAGATCAAGATTGCTGATATCAAGGCTAAGACTTTTCGGCAATTGACTGGGCCGACAACGAACTAAAATCTCACTCTGATGAAATTCCAAGATCCCCCCCATGTTTTTAACTCCTGGAGACTCTCCAATTAACTCAAGTGGAACTTTGGTCTCCAAAGTTTGCCCCCGGGTAACTTGGACAAAATCCAAATGCAAAATCGCATCCTTAACGGTGTCAACTTGCATGTCCTTGAGAAGGGCAAGTTCTTTGTTCCCTGTTCCATCATCAAGCTCAATCAATGAGATTGAGCCACCCGAAGACCTCATAAGTGAGCGAAACTGGCTGTCATCTGTAGAGTAATGCTTGAGAATGTCTTTGCCGTAGAAAACTACAGGTATATGGCCTTTAGATCTTAATTTGCTAGATGCACTAGACCCGAGTTGTTCTCTTGGGTGCACTAGTAAGGAGGAGTCTGTGATATCTGACATAATAAAGTGGGGGAAATTAAATGCGAAGATTCAAAATGAACAAAATCCTATTATCTTGCAAGCTAGTTGTTAGTGGAAATCTCGATTCTTCCTGGAAGATATTTCTGCATAATGATAATGCTGTGTTGCCATTTTTCTTGAATTAAATGACTTCATTAGGTAGGTATTAAACGATGAGAATGGCTTATTTACTTACAGCAATCCTGATTACGCTGCCATTCCTTGATTGCATATGTGATAGTTCGAGCAACTCGTCTTTTGCTTGTAATCATTGCGACAGTAAAAGTTTTCCAATTTCTGAACACGATTGCTTGGAGGAAGTAGAGTTCTTTTTCTCTAATGAATTTTCTTCATCTGTAATTTATTATCAAGAATGTTTGACAGTTTTCGACCTTTCACCCGATCCAGGTTTACTCAGTGTTTGTATCCCTACCGGTGAACGATTAGTTTGGTTTGGTAAGCTAAAGTCGAACTTAGCACTAAAAATTATTCAAGTTTGATCATACAGTAGCAAGATCAATGACATAACTCATCGAGTTGTGTCTCAAATCACTACTACAGATCAAATTATGAATTTTAAAACTTTTTGTCCTGCTAGACTTACTCAATTATTTCATCGAACCGTTGTTCAATTCCAGAAAAACTGGAGAGCAATAGCCACAACATCGATTACCATATTTAGCCAAGGGTGCAAATTTTTCGAGCCCCTTGAGGTTTCAACTGTAGCAGCCGTCCCGCACCCAACTACTTATGAAGATCTTTCTTCAAGCAACAATCCAAGCAGGGTTACTTTACAAGCAAGTGGATGGATTGAACCGGATCCATTTCCAATACGAGTTACCTCCCTCTATGACGGAGTCGTGAAGGAAGTCTTCGTTCTTGAAGGAGAGCTTATTTCAGCCGGTCAAAAACTCGTTTCATTAGTTGATGAAGATGTCCGATTAGCTGTTAAATTAGCTGAACAGGAAGTGCTGGCTCAAAAATCAAAAGAGGATGAGATTGAGTCTCTCCTATCTCTTCAAAGGTTATCTTTGGCCAAAGCAAAAAAAGAAAACCTAAAGGTACAAAGTTTGTTCCATGAACAACAAGACTACACAGCTAGATTAGAATCATTGCCGAAAGGATCGATTAGGTCCTTTGATCTAAATCAGTCGCGGTACAAAAGAGACACTGCCAAGTTTGCTTCAGAAGCAGCCTTCTACAACGAAAAGATTGCACAAGATCAAATAGAACTCCTATCGAGGAAACTGTTGTCCCAAAAACAACAAACAAAGATAGCAGAAATCCACCTTGAAAAAGCTAATTTGGACTTAAATCGAACCGAGATCTTCTCCCCTGTCTCGGCTAGAATTCTCAAGCTATTTGCCCAACCAGGCAAAAGATTGATGAGAAGTATGGACGCACCTGATGCATCGACAGTGGTCAGCCTTTATCAAGAAGATAAACTTCAGGCAAGGATAGACGTGCCTCTAGCTGACGCATCCAAATTGGTTGTTGGACAAGAAGTAGAAATAACCTGCTCCATGCTTCCAGATAGCAAATTTAAAGGAAAATTATCTCGAATTGTAGGAGAGGCAGACCTCCAAAGAAATACCTTACAGGTTAAAGTAAAAATTTTGAATCCAGATTCGAACCTAAGGCCTGAAATGCTCTGTCGGGCAAAATTTTTTCCAATGGAAAATAATGATGAAAATAATACTAAAATAACGAGTTTAGGTGTATTCGTTCCTCAATCGCTCCAACAAGATAAAGAAACTTCCCAGGGAAATCTTTGGGTAATTGGCAAGGATGGCAAAACAGCAGAAATCCGTGAGGTGGAATTTGGAACGGAAATTATAAATCAACACATTCTAGTTTTGAAGGGGCTTAATGCTGGAGATCAAATTATTTTAAATCCTCCAAACGATCTTCAGTCCGGTGACCTGGTGAAAATCTCAGCAATAAAATGAAATCTTTTATCGAAGCGTTAAATCTGACCAAGGAATACCGAAAGGGAGCACAAATTTTAAAGCCGCTAGAGAATTTATCTCTCTCAGTCGTAAAAGGTGATTTTGTCGCACTAATGGGACCATCTGGCAGTGGTAAAACCACCCTTCTAAACCTTATTGCCGGCGTTGATACGCCAACATCTGGCACCTTAAGAATTGGTTCATCACGGTTGGATCAAATGACGAGAGAACAATTAACAAAGTGGAGATCTAAGAATCTGGGTTATATTTTTCAACTCTATCACCTCATGCCTGTTTTAAACGCTTATGAAAATGTTGAGTTACCTTTACTCATTCATTCTATTTCGAAAAAAGAAAGACAGGAGAAAGTAGAAAAAGTATTGGAATTGGTAGGATTACTTGATCGAAGACTGCATAGGCCAAAAGAATTATCCGGAGGACAAGAGCAGAGAGTAGCAATTGCCAGAGCCTTGGTTACTGATCCAAATCTGATCGTTGCAGATGAACCAACGGGTGATTTAGATCGTAAATCTGCAGATGAAATCCTCGTATTACTGCAAAGCTTGAGCGAAATTCATAATAAAACAATCGTCATGGTTACTCATGACCCCAAAGCCGCAGAGAGTGCTTCCAAAATATTCGATCTTGAAAAAGGCAATATTAGGCAAAGATTATGAATTTAATTACGGTTATTTTTAATTTGTCCGCATTTGCGTCCAAAAACTCAATTCGTAATCGGTTACGATCTTTTTTTACTTTGATTGGGGTTATGTCTGGAATGTTTCTCTTTACATCCATCGAAACCATTCAAACATGCCTACATGATGCAACCGTTTCGAATGCTTCGGATAACACTCTAGTAGTATACAGAGAAAATAGATTCTGCCCATCAACCAGCAGATTGCCTGAATATTACAAAAATGAAATTGCGACAATTGACGGTGTAAAATCAGTTCATCCAATACAAATTGTAGTAAATAATTGTGGAACAAGCCTAGATGTCGTAGTTTTCAGAGGAATTCACCAAGATTACATAAATAATCAAACGCCTAAACTTCATTTATTAAATGGTTCTTTTGATGAATGGGCGAAAAGAATAGACGGTGCATTAATTGGGAAAAATCTTGCAAAGCGAAGAAACTTACGTGTTGGAGATAAATTCGATGCAGCAGGTATAACCGTTGAGGTCTCCGCTATCGTTGAAACAGACGATAAAGGTCAAAACAATAATGTGGCTTTTGTTCATTTAGATTTTCTCCAGCAGGCTTCAAAAATTGGTCTAGGAATTGTAACGCAATTTAATGTAAAGGTAACAGATCCATCCGAAATTGATAATATTGCACTTGCAATCGATGAAAGATTTTCCTCAGATACGGAACCTACTTCAACTCAACCTGAAAAAGCATTTTTTGCGAATACAGCATTAGAGTTAATAGAATTAATTCGTTTTACTAGGTGGATTGGCATTGCATGTGTTTTTGCTGTAATTGGATTAGTCGCTAATTCTATTTTATTATCTGTTCGAGGAAGAATCAGTGAATATGCAGTATTAAAAACCCTCGGATACTCAAAATTCTCCATAGCCTGGATAATCTTATCAGAAAGTATTGTACTTTCTTTCGTAGGGGGTGGAATTGGAATTTTATTATCATTTATCTTTTTGCACTTTCAAAGAATTTCAATTGGGAGTGAGGGTCTCATATTAGCCTTTATCCCAACCCCTCAAGTAATGGTTGTTACACTTATCCTAGCAATTTTTCTTGGCGTTATCTCGGGTCTTTATCCTGCGTGGGAAGGAAGCAAGAGGCCAATAGTTACCAATTTAAAATCATTCTAAATGATTCCATTAGTTTATGCCGTAAGAAATCTATTCCGCCGATTTGATCAAACAATCCAACTGATTATTGGGTCGGTAATTGTAATACTCTTAGTCATGAGTGCATCTGCAATAAACGATGCTATGGAAAACACATTATTAAATACAGGTAATCCTAATAATATAATTGTTCTTGGTGCTGGAAGTGAAGAAAGTGTGGAAAGAAGCGAAGTAAAAGCAGGAATTGATGAGATTATCGCATCCTCAATTTTTGGAATTCGGCAAATAGTGGGGAAGCCTGCAGTTTCACCTGAGGTTCATTTCAATGGATTGATTACTGTAAAAAATTCGTCAAGCAATCAAGCACTGATAAGAGGTGTTAAATACCAAGCACTGTGGGTACATGAAAAAGTCAGAATAATAGAGGGAAATTATCC